>JBAVPI010000536.1:0-3061 GCA_049692915.1 Pyrinomonadaceae bacterium | reverse complement strand
GTGGCTTTACGCGAATACGCGGCGGCGCGCGGGCTTCATTCCTTGCTGGTCGTGACCTCGGCTTACCACTCGCGCCGCGCTCTGTGGACATTGCGTCGCGTCTTCGAGGGAAGCGACATGGAGATCGGCCTCGCGCCCGTCGCGTCGGGCGAACAGACGCCGCGCGCCGCCCTCTGGTGGCTCACGCCGTCGGGTTGGCGACTCGTCGCGGGCGAGTATGCGAAGTTCATTTACTACCTGCTACATTATCGTTAGGCGGCGCTGATGCCGCGCCGCACGCGGCCATGAATTCCGAAGTCGAGCGAAGAAGAGGATGAGCGAGTCAACACGTCAAGAGGGTTCGATGACGGCGCGCACCGTTTGGCTGATGTCGGCCAAGACGCTGGCCTTCGCCTTCGCCTTCGTGCTGCCCGTGCTGCTCACGCGCCGCCTCAGCCAGACGGAGTACGGCTACTTCAAGCAGGTTTTTCTCGTCGTCAATTCGGCCATCGTCATCCTGCCGCTCGGCTTCGGCATGAGCGCCTACTATTTTCTACCGCGCGAGCAGGACACGCAGCGGCGCGGGCAGATTGTTTTCAACATCCTGCTCTTCAGCCTGCTCGTCGGCGGCGCGGCGTGCCTCGCGCTGACTTTGCGCCCGACGCTTTTGTCGAAGATTTTTCAGGATCAAGCGCTCGTCGCCTATGCGCCGCTCATCGGCGTCGTCGTCCTGCTGTGGCTCTTCTCATCGTTCATCGAGATCGTCGCCGTGGCGAACTCGGAGATGAAACTCGCCACCCTCTTCATCGTCTCGGCGCAGTTGACGAAGACCGCGCTGATGCTCGCCGCCGCGCTCGTCTTCGACTCGGTCGCGGCGCTCATCTATGCCGCGATCATTCAGGGCGTGATTCAGACGGCGGTGCTGTTCTGGTATCTGCGCTCGCGCTTCCGCGACTTCTGGCGAAGTTTCGACTGGGAGATGCTCCGCACGCAGGCGGCCTACGCGATGCCGTTCGGCGCGGCGGGCCTGCTTTACACGCTGCTGATGGACTTGCACAACTACTTCGTCTCGAACCGTTTCAGCGCCGCGACTTTCGCCGTCTATTCCATCGGCGTCTCGCAACTGCCGCTCGTCGGGCTGCTGCGCGAATCGGTCAGCACGGTGATGATTCCGCGCGTCAGCCAACTGCAAAAGCGTAACGAGGCGCACGAGATCGTGGCGCTGCTGGCGCGTGCGATGCGCAAACTCGCAGCCGTCTATCTGCCGCTCTACGCGCTGCTGATCGTCGTCGGGCGCGAATTCATCACGGTGCTTTTCACTTCGGCTTACCTCGATAGCTGGCCTGTCTTCGCCGTCAATTTGACGATGCTGCCGCTCTCTCTCATTGAGTTCGACGCGGTCATCCGCGCCTACGCCGAGCATCGCTACTTCATGCTCAAGCTGCGCGCCGTGCTCTTCGTGGTGCTGCTCTTCGCGCTCTGGTTCGGCGTCCTGCGCTTCGGCCTCGTCGGGGCTATCGGCGTCGTCGTCTGCGTCAACTTAATCGAACGCGTCGCGACGGCCATCAAGTTCGGGCGCGTCATCGGCTTCGCGCCGCGCGACTTCCGCCTTCTCAAAGACGTGTGGAAAATCGCCGCCGCGTCGGCCATCGCCGGAATCGTGACGGCGTTCGTGCGCGCCCTCGTCCTGCCGCACGTCAAACCATTCATGGCGCTCGTCGTCTGCGGCGCGGTCTTCTCACTCATTTACATCGCGATGATTTTGTTGCTCAGAGTGCCGGACGGAGACGAACGCGATCTCGTGCGTCGAAAAATCGGAAGCGTCCAACGTCGCGCGACAACCTTGCGTCGTGGTCATGCGGCTGATGCTCTCTCGGTGGGAGAACCCAACTGATGTGCGGCATCGCCGGATTCATGGACGAAACGGGACGCCTCGACGCGGGCGAGCGCCGCGCCGTGCTCGATTCGATGCTGCGCATCATCACGCATCGCGGGCCGGACGATCAGGGCATGCTCGTCAAAGACGCGGTCGCCATCGGCATGCGTCGTCTCTCCATCATTGACCTCGCGGGCGGCCACCAGCCGATCTCTGCGTGCGACGATTCCGTCAGCATCGTCTTCAACGGAGAGATTTATAACTACCGCGAGTTGCAGCGAGACCTCGAAGCGCGCGGCCACAAATTCAAGACGCAATCCGACACCGAAGCCATCGTCCACGCCTACGAAGAGTACGGCGAGAGCGCGGTCGAACATCTGCGCGGCATGTTCGCCTTCGCCGTCTGGGACGCGCGCGCGCGCAAGCTCTTCATCGCGCGCGACCGCGTCGGCAAAAAGCCGCTCTACTACACGCTCACGCCCGACGGCGCTTTTCTCTTCGGCTCGGAGTTGAAGTCGCTGCTCCAGCATCCGCAGTTCCGCCGCGAGATCAACCTCGAAGCGCTCGACGCCTACATCTCCTTCGGCTACGTGCCCGACCCGCTCTCCATCTTTCGCGGCGTGCACAAGCTTGCGCCGGGACATTTCCTGACCTTCGAGAGCGGGCGCGTGTCGGTCGAACGCTACTGGGATTTCACCTACGACGGGCCGACGGAAGCGCCGCGCCCCGCCGAAGATTACGTCGCCGAATTGCGCGCGCTGCTCGACGAAGCCGTGCGCATCCGCCTCGTCGCGGACGTGCCGCTCGGCGCATTCCTCTCCGGCGGCGTGGACTCGTCAACGGTCGTCGGCCTGATGGCGCGTCACACCGGGCAACCCGTCAAGACCTTCTCCATCGGCTTCCGCGAAGACAGTTACGACGAACTGAAATACGCGCGCCTCGCAGCCCTGCACTTCGCGACCGACCATCACGAGTTCGTCGTTACGCCGGACATCTGCCGCGTCGTCGAACAACTGGCGTGGCACTTCGACGAGCCGTTCGCCGATTCGTCCGCCATCCCGACCTACATCGTCTCGAAACTCGCGCGCGAGCACGTTAAGGTCGTGCTCTCCGGCGACGGCGGCGACGAACTGTTCGCGGGCTATACGCGCTACGTCGTTGACCGGCGGCGGGAAGGCTTCGCGCGCCTGCCGCGCTTCTTCCGGC
>JBAVPI010000535.1:0-12830 GCA_049692915.1 Pyrinomonadaceae bacterium | reverse complement strand
TTGAAAACGAAGCTGAACGTCTGGTGCACAGCGATCACGAGGCAGCACGCGGCGGCGACATAGACCGACCACTGCGCGTCGCGGCGTCCGAGATAAGTTGCGTACAGAGCGATTGCCGAAAAGAGCGCGAGCGCGCCGTTGAGCAGGCTGAAGATCATCATCGCGCGCATCTTCTGTTCGGGCGTGCGCGGGCCGCGGCGTCGCGGGTGCGCGCTCGCGTCGAGGTCGGGCAGCCATTCGCCGCAGTGTGTGCAGTAGCCTTCCGTCAAGCGGTTTTCCCCGCCGCATCTCGGACAAAACATCCGTCGCCTCCTCTACCCTTTCATCATGTTTTTCAACACGAACCAGACGTTCGCGGGCCGCTCCGCCAGACGCCGCATGAAGTAAGGATACCAGTGCTTGCCGTAAGGCACGTAAACGCGCATGCGATAACCGTCGCGCGCCAGTTGCTCTTGCAAATCGCGTCGCACGCCGTAGAGCATCTGGAACTCGAAGGCTTCCTTGCCAATGCCTTCGCTTCGGGCGTGATTAATCGTCGCCTCGATCATCTTCGGGTCGTGCGTCGCGATGCCGTGATACGTGCCGCTCGACAGCAGCGCCTTCATACAGCGCACGTAATTTTCGTCAACGTCCTTTTTATCCGGGAAGGCGACATCGGGCGGCTCGTTGTACGCGCCCTTGCAGATGCGTATGCGCGCGGGAATTTTCAGTATGTCCTGCACATCGTCGTAAGTTCGGCGCAGATAAGATTGTAAGACGATGCCGACGTTGTCGAGTCCGAACTCCGCGCGCAGCCGCTTGAAGATGTCAATCGTGATCTGCGTGACGGCGGACGCTTCCATATCCACGCGGACGAAGTTGCCGCGCCGCGCCGCTTCGGCGACGACCGCGCGCGCGTTTTTGTAGGCCAACTCCGGGTCAATCTCCAGCCCGAACTGCGTGAGCTTGATGGAGACGTTCGAGTTGATGCCCGTCTCGTCTATGCGCGACAAAATTCTCACATACTCGCGCACCTCTTCGTCAGTCTCGGAGATTTGCGAGACGGACTCGTTGAGATGGTCGAATGATGCAGAGCATTTGATGGCGTTCAATTCGCGAATGGCGGCGATGGTCTCTTCGAGGTCTTCGCCCGCGACGAAGCGCGTCGTCATCTTCTTAAACGGCTTGAAGCGCGTGGCAAAGTCTTTGAGACCTTCCTGTCGCGCGAGGAATAGTAATGCGTTTCTTGCGACCATTATTCGTTGACCTTGGATTTAAGCTTTCCCGTTCAAATTTGTTGGAGCGTCCCTTTTCGCGTGTGGTATTCTGGCCCCGATCTGTTACTCCTCGCTGCCTTAATTCAAGCCCACACTCCGGAAACGTCTGATGGACGGAAGCAGTATGCGCTGGAAGCTACTCATCGCCGCCTCCCTGCTCGCGACGCTCGTCGGCGCGGGCCTCGGTCTCGCGGCGACGCATTGGCTGTCTAGCCTGCCCGTCTTCGCTCAAGCGCCCGCTTACGCCGCCGCCCTCGCGCTTTTGTTTCCGGTGGCCGCGATCATCTACTCTGCCGTCTTCGTCTATCGCCACACGGCCCGGCGTCGCACACTGCAAGCGATGTTGATGGCGCTGCTCGCCGCGCTGCTCACGCTCGCCGTCCTGACCATCGGGACGATGTATCTCACGCGCCACTCGCTGCCCGCGCCCGCGTCGCCCGTTAATAATTGAGCGTTGAAGAATAATTCCTGAACAAACGTCGAACGAAGCTGTTGACGCCAACGCCTTCAACGCGTGTGCCTTTCATCCTTCGACATTCTCGCTCAGCCCGATCTTTCCCTGCACGGGCTTGAGGGCTTCGATGACGAAGCGTATGTGCTCGTCCGCGTCAACCTCCAACTCGGCCAAGCCCTGCCGGATGTCGTCGCGATTGACCGTCCGCGCGAAAGCCTTGTCCTTGAGTTTTTTCTTCACCGAAGTTACTTCCAGATCGTCGAGGCTCTTTGAAGGCCGCACGAGCGCGCAGGCGACGAGGAAGCCGCACAGTTCGTCGGTGGCGAACAGAGCCTTCGCGAGCGCCGTGTCGCGCGGCACACCCGTATAAGTCGCGTGTCCCATGATGGCACGAATGATGCGCTCCGAATAGCCGCGCCCGCAGAGAATATTTGAACCTTTGAAGGGATGCCCGCCTGCCTCCGGGTCGGGGAACATCTCGTAGTCGAAGTCGTGCAGCAGGCCGGTGATGCCCCACTCTTCAACGTCTTCCGCCGTGTCGCCGTAGCGCGCGGCGGCGGCGCGCATCGCTGCTTCCACCGCTAACGCGTGCTGACGCAGGCTCTTGCCTTTCGTATATTCGCAGAGCAGTTCCCATGCATCCTGACGATTAGGCATAACCCGAAGAGTTCCCTTTCGCTCACGTCACCGGGGTTGTTTCTTGAACGCGTGCTAGTTTCTCACGCCGGACGTTCCTCTTTCAACAACACGACGCCCGACGAACTTGCCGGTCTCTCACCCTTCAACTAAAATAACGGCGTGTCGTTCAACTCGTCTGCGCGCTCATGAAACCATTTTTATACGCAACCCTCGCGGCTTACGTGGTGGCCGCGTCCCATTCGATTCTCGCGTTCGTCAATAAGCGGCGCGGGGCCGACCGTGTGACCAGCATCTCGCTGCTGCTCGGATTTCTCGCACATACGGGCGCGATCATCGCAGACTGGGCGCAGGACGGTCACTATCCGCTCTTCGATCTTCACGAGACGATATCTTTTCTGGCGTGGACGCTCGTGGTCGCCTACGGGCTGACGGTTTATCGTTATCAAATCAGGGCGCTCGGCGTCTTTCTTTTGCCGGTGGTCTGCCTGCTCGTCTTCGTCTCGAACACCGTGCGCGGCAGTTCCCAACTCGCCGCGAGCCGCGTCACGGACGGGAGCGCCGCGTGGCTCTTTCCCATCCACACGACGATTCTTTTTCTGGCTTACGCTTCCTTCTTCGTCGCCTTCGCCGCGAGCGTGATGTACCTTTGGCAGGAACGCGAGTTGAAGTCGAAATCCTTCGGGGCCATCTTTCACCGTCTGCCGAGTTTGACGACCATAGACGACATCGGCTCGACGGCGGCGGGCGCGGGTTTCACCCTGCTCTCGCTCGGTATCATCACGGGCGTCATCTGGTCTTCGGCGCGCAACGGGCGGATGTGGCACAACGACCCCATCGAATTTTTCGCGCTCGTGACGTGGCTGCTCTACCTGACGCTGCTTCACTATCGCACGCAATGGCGCGGCAGAAAGGCCGCGTGGCTCGGCGTCGCAGGCTTCGTTCTCGTCCTCTGTACATTCGCGGGCGCGCTGCTGCTCGGCGGGTATCACGTGTTTGGCTAGCGGTCGGCAATGCGCACGGTCAGCAAAAATAGGGCCGCGCCCCGACAGTTCAAATTAAATACAAGACTATGCTCCCCTACTCAAAACAAATGCTGATCGCCGTCGGCTGAGTGTTTTCCAATGTCCATTGTTCTCGTCGGACTCAACCACAAGACCGCGCCTGTCGAGGTTCGCGAGCGTCTGGCGTTCACCGACGCGGCGTGCGCCGAAAGCCTGCGCGCGCTCGTGGACGGCGAAGTCGTGCGCGAAGGGTTGATCGTTTCGACCTGCAACCGCGTCGAAATACTCGCCGAGACGACGCGCGAGCACGACGCCGATTTGACCGCACGACTCGAAGGATTCCTCAGCCGTGAGCGCAGCGTTCCCAACGAATTTTTCCGCACACACTTTTACACGCACGCGGAAGAGAAGGCCGTGCGCCACCTCTTCCGCGTCGCCTCTTCGCTCGATTCGATGGTCGTCGGCGAGCCGCAGGTGCTCGGACAGGTGCGCCACGCTTACTCGCTCGCCGTCGGCGCAGGGACGGCTGGACGCGTCCTCCATCGTCTCGTGCACCACGCCCTGCACGTCGCGAAACGTGTTCGCACGGAGACCGGCATCGCTTCGTCGGCAGTCTCCATCAGCTACACGGCGGTCGAGTTGGGGCGCAAGATTTTCGGCTCGCTCAAGGGCGCGACGGTGCTCGTCGTCGGCGCGGGCGAGATGGCCGAACTCGCCGCGCAGCACCTCTCGAATGCGGGGGCGAGCCGCGTCCTCGTGTCGAACCGCACGACGGAGGCCGCCCGTCAACTCGCAGAGAAAATCGGCGGGCAGGCCGTGGACTTCGACGCCCTGACCGAACATCTCGCGGAGGCCGACATCGTCATCTGCTCGACGGGCGCGGGCCAGTACATCATCACGCCGGAGATGGCCTCGCTCGCCAGAGAAGCGCGCCGCAACCGCCCCGCGTTCTACATAGACATCAGCGTGCCGCGCAACGTTGACCCGGCGGTCGGCAAGCTCGACAACCTCTTCGTCTTCGACGTGGACGATCTGGAATCGGTCGTCGCCTCGAACATTCACGAGCGCGAGCGCGAGGCGGAGCGCGCCGAATTGATCGTCGAATCCGAAGTGATGCAGTTTCAGCAGGCGCTCCGTAATCTCGACATCGGGCCGACGGTCGGCGCGCTCAAAGACAAACTGCGTCACATCGCGCAGGAAGAGTTCGAGCGCCAGCGTCACCGCCTCGGCGACCTGACGCCCGAACAGGAGCATGCGATTGAGGCGCTGCTTCTCTCCACCGTCAACAAAATTTCCCACCCGCTCATCAATCGCCTGCGACGCTCCTACGACACAGGCGAAGACGAGCATGTGCAGGCGTGGCGCGACATTTTCAAGCTGGAAGAATGAAGGGTCAACTCATCATCGGCTCGCGCGGCTCGAAGCTTGCCCTCTGGCAGGCCGAGTGGGTGCGTGCGCGCCTCACGGCGTTGGAGCCGGGCGCGGAAGTCCGCATCGAAATCATCAAGACCTCCGGCGACGTGATGCAGGACGTGTCGCTCTCGGTCATCGGCGGGCAGGGCGTCTTCACGAAAGAGATCGAGAATGCGCTCATCGCCGGGCGCATAGATGTTGCCGTCCACTCGCTGAAGGATTTGCCCACGCTTATCCCCGACTCGCTCTCGATCACCGCCGTCCCTGAACGCGCCGACCCGCAAGACGCGCTTGTTCTGCCAGCCGGAAAACAGGCCGCGGACGTGTCTCTGCGAAGTCTGCCCGTCGGGGCGCGCGTCGGCACGTCCAGTTTGCGACGGCAGGCGCAGTTGAGACATCTGCGTCCCGATCTGCTTATCGCGGACGTGCGCGGCAACGTGGACACGCGCCTGCGTAAACTCGATGCGGGCGAGTACGACGCGATTATTCTCGCCTCTGCGGGCCTGCGTCGTCTTGGCCTCGAAGAACGCATCAGCGCCGCTATCCCCTCGTCGGAAATGCTGCCGGCGGTCGGTCAGGGCGCGCTCGGCATCGAAACGCGCGCCGACGATGCGGACACTAATTCGCTAGTCGCGCGTTTGAATCACGCGCCGACTCACGCCGCCGTCATCGCCGAACGCGCGCTCCTGCGGCATCTCGGCGGAGGCTGTCAGGTTCCAATCGCGGCGCACGCCACCGTGCACGAAAATTCTTTGAGCCTCGACGGGCTGGTGGCTGCCCTGACCGGCGAGAAAATTATCCGCGAAGTGTTGTCGGGCGACATTGACGATGCGAACGGCATCGGCGAGAGGCTGGCATCTAGACTTCAGGATCGCGGCGCTGATTCCCTGCTCGCGGCTGCGCCCATGCCGTTGCAGCCTGCCTCATAAATTTTTCACAAAGCATGACGGAAGAACAGACAGCTTCGTCCCCGACTGCGACGAACGCACCGGCAAAGCCCTTGAGTGGTCGTACCGTGATGATCACGCGCGCCCTCGCACAGGTGAAGGAGTTCGCCTCGGAACTTGAACGCTACGGGGCGCGCATCGTTGCCTGCCCGACCATCGAGATCGTCGCTCCCGAATCATACGCGGGGCTTGATGCGGCCATCGCAGACCTCTACGGCTACGATTGGATAATCTTCACGAGCGCGAACGGCGTCGAATATTTTCTCGAACGCCTTCGGACGCTCGGCATGGACGTGAACGAGTTGGACGAGCTGCGCGTGTGCGCCGTCGGCGAGGCGACGGGTCATCGTCTGGGCGAAGCGCACATACACGTGGACGTGATTCCGGAAAAATTTCAGGCCGAGGGTGTCTTCGCGGCACTCGAATCTTACGTCGGCGGGCGCGAGCATCTTGCGCATCTCAACTTTCTCATCCCGCGCGCAACGGTCGCGCGTGATTTTCTCCCGCACGCGCTCGAAGAGGCGGGCGCGCGTGTTGATGCGGTCGCCACCTATCGCACCGTCCGCCCCGAATCCACAGACCGCGCGCGAGTCGAAGCCCTGCTCGTCGGCGGCGCGATTGACTGCATCACTTTCACTAGTTCTTCCACCGTCATCAACTTCGCACAACTCTTCGACACGGGAGACCTCGGCGAACTGCTCCGCGACGTAGCCATCGCCTGCATCGGCGAAATCACTACGCGGACGGCGGCTGATTATGGCCTCCGCACGCACATCCGGCCCGTTGAATCCACGACCCCCGCACTGGCGCGCGCCATCGCGGACTATTTCTCGCAAGAGGGATGACGGCAGAGACGGTCTTTCGCAACGTAGCTTTCCTGAACACACAAACGTGTCGCCTGTCGCGCCCGGACAACCGACACATCACGTGCCCGCCAGCGGTTAGCCTTCCGTCAGAATGCCCGGCACTCTAGTTTCTTCTTCTATGCTAAACTTCATTTATGGCGAAGAGACGCGTACTAATCGTGGATGACGAGCCGACAGCCGCCGAGGGCTTGAGCGAATTGCTGCACGGGTGGGGCTACGACACGGCGTTGGCCGTGGATGGTCTGGCCGCCATCCAGATCGCTGAAGACTTTCGCCCGTCCGTCATCCTCACAGACGTGTTCATGCCCAAGTTGGACGGCTTCGGGTTGCTACGCGAGATGCGCCTGCGACAGCCGGAGATCGCCGTCATTCTCCTGACCGGACAGGGCACAGTCGAGATGGCTATCCGCGCCATTCAAGAGGAGGGCGCGTACCATTATTTCGAGAAGCCGATTGACTTCGCCAAGCTGCGACCGATGCTTGAGCGCGCCGTGCAGTTCGCGGAGGCGCGTCGCGATAACGAGACGCTGCGCAGACAACTGCGCGACCGCGGCGCGTTCGGCGAGCTTGTCGGGGCGAGCGAGCCGATGCGACAGATTTACTCGCTCATCGAACAGGTCGCACCGTCTTCGGCATCAGTTCTGCTGACCGGCGAATCGGGGACGGGCAAGGAACTCGTGGCGCGCACGATTCACAACATCAGTCCGCGCCGCGACGGCGCATTCGTCGCGATCAACTGCTCCGCGATTCCCGATAACTTGATGGAGTCCGAATTGTTCGGCCATGAGAAAGGAGCATTCACGGGCGCGGCGGCGCGGCGGCTGGGATGCTTCGAGCTGGCAAACGGCGGGACGCTGCTGCTCGACGAAATCGCAGAGATGTCTCATTCCCTACAGGCGAAGCTGCTGCGCGTGCTCGAAGAGCGCAAGGTGCGGCGGCTCGGCGGCTCGCAGGAGACCCCCGTGGACGTGCGCGTGCTGGCCGCGACGAATCGCGACCCGCATGAGGCCGTTCGTACCGGCACGTTCCGCGAAGACCTGCTCTATCGTCTCAACGTCATCACACTTGAGTTGCCGCCGCTGCGCCGCCGCAAGGAAGACCTCCCGCTGCTGTCGCAGCATCTCGTCACGCAATTGGCGGAGAGGCACGAGCGTCCGGCGCGGCTGATGAGCACCGCCGCGGTCGAGGCTCTGAAGTCTCACCACTGGCCCGGCAACGTCAGAGAATTGCGCAACATCATAGAGCGAGCCGTCATCATCTGCTCCGGCGAGATCATCGAGCGGCATCACCTCGCGCCCTACCCGCTCGACCAGCGTGCGCGTGCGCGCAGCGAAGACACCATCATGCTGCCCGTCGGCACGCCCATCGAGGAAGTGGAGCGGCAGATGATTCTCCGCACGCTCCAGAAGACGGACAACAACAAAACGCGCGCCGCCGAACTGCTACAGATTAGCCTGAAGACTTTGCACAACAAGCTACGCCTGTATCGAGAGCGCGGGCTGCTACAGGACGCGGAAGATGTCGGAACACGCGCTCATCAACTCGCACATGACGCGCACGAGTTCCCTTGAGGCCGCACGCGGTCGCCGACGACAACCTCCATGTAGTTGCTATTCAAAATCGTGAGCCGTGCCCAATCGTCTAAACAAACATTGATTTTCTGGTTACATCGGAGTTAAGCTTCTGACGTGAGAGTGCCACCTTGCCGGGTTTTCTCGCTTTTATTACAGCGATCATTTTTACGGAATCCCGACAAGGCCACACGCTCAACATTTTTACGGCAGTTTTTTTGACGCTGAATTCGCGTCAATGTCTCAGAAACGGGGCAAGACGGCTGCGATGTTCACGATGACGCCTGCTGCCGCATCGAGAATTGAATAGTTGCTCGTCGTCGTTATGATGATCTGGGGCGGGGGCGGCGGTGACTGCTTCGGAAAATCCAGATCACCGGCCAACGCGGTGAGTGAAAGAATAAGGGCGGACAGTAGTGCAGCGCACGCTCGACAAATCTGCTTCATGATTTTCTCCAGAATGGTTTGTGGTTTTGTTAAGTTAAGAGAGTCTTTAGGGCCTTGGAAAGTGCGGCCCTGCAAGACACTTGAGCGGACATCTTACACACTTGCAAATAATTTGCATATCAGCGGAAAGGCATTAGTGCTATGAGCTTAATAAAAGACTCGAAACAACGGCTTAAAAACTCTTCGCTTCACCTCGACACGCGTGCACTGATTGCCTGCCGCGAAGCGAAAGAGTTTGAGGAGGCCGGGAATTACGAAGCAGGGCGCGAAGCATTACACGAATTCTGGCCCAGTGGCACAGAGGAGCGCCCGCGCACGAACGGACTGCCGCCCGAAACCTCAGCCGAGATGCTCCTGCGCACGGGCGTTTTGACAAGTTTACTTGGTAGCTCACGGCAGTTTGGCGGGCCTCAGGAGTCGGCTAAAAATTTAATCAGCGAAAGCATACGTGCCTTTGAAAGTCTCGGCTTGCCGGAGCGTGCGCAAGAGGCGCATGTCGAACTGGCAGTCTGTTACTGGCGCGAAGGCGCGATTGACGAAGCGCGTGTGATTCTCGGCGGCGTGCTTGAAGAGTTGGGCGAAGACGGGGGTGAACTGAAGGCCATTGCCCTTCTGCGCAGTGCCATCGTCGAGCGGTCGGCCACGCGTTTCAACGACGCGCTTCTCATCCTGACACGTGCCGCCCCGCTCTTCGAGGAAAGTTCAAATCATACGCTCAAGGGAAAGTTCCACGGCCAGTTAGCGGTGGTCTTAAAAAATCTCGGCGAGGCCGAACAGCGTGCAGATTATACAGACCGCGCGCTTCTGGAGTACACCGCCGCGGGCTACCACTTTGAACAGGCCGGTCATCTCCGTTACAGCGCACGCGTCGAAAACAATCTCGGCTTCCTCTACTCCGTCAATGGCAAGTTCCCCGAAGCGCACGAGCATCTAGACCGCGCCCGTCAACAGTTCGCGAGTCTGTACGACAGCGGCGGCGTCGCTTACGTTGACGAGACGCGCGCGCGCGCTTTCCTCGCCGAAGGTCGCTTCGCCGAAGCCGAGAGGTCGGCGCGCGCCGCCGTCAAAACACACGAGAGGGGCGACGAACAGTCAATGCTGGCGGGTGCGTTGATCGTGCACGGGACGGCGCTGGCGCGTCTCGGTCAGGACACGACGGCGCATGTGGCGTTGCGTCGTGGGGTTGAAGTCGCAGAGCAGGCGGGCGACATCGAAGGAGCAGGCGTGGCGACCCTGACCGTTATCGAGGAACTGCACGAGCATTTCCCTAACGAAGAACTGCTCTGCTACTACTTAAAGGCCGACGAACTCCTCGCCCGCACGCAATCGCTCGACGCACTGAAGCGCCTGCGCGCCTGCGCGCGGATAGTGTTGGATTCGCGTCTCTGGATTTCTCCTTCGAGCGACGAAACTGAGATTATTCCCTCAGACTTCGGCACGGGCGAACCTTCGCGGCAGACATGGTCTGTCTTAGATTCTCAGGTCATGGCGACGGACTCCGGCGCGAACGGCGCGGGCAGAGAGACGCTCACGCGTTTGCGAGAGTCGGTTGAGGCCGACGCGCCGACCACGCTGATTCCAGCAGGTTTCTGGGAGAATTTTTCGCTCAGGGAAGCGACGCATAATTTTGAACGCCGCTTCATCGAATTGGCCCTGCTATACGCGAACGGGAAAGTGTCGCACGCCTCACGCTTGCTCGGCTTCAGGCATCACGAGTCGCTCAATTCCCTGCTCAAGAATCGTCATTGCGACCTGCTGCATGCGCGCAAGCCGGTCAAGCCCCGCCGTCGCAGTATTATTCGACGGCACGACTAAAGCGCCGACGCAGTAAATCACGAGACAAAATTCACACAGCACGCATCGCCATCGGGCCGCCAAGTTTGTATAAATTGGCGGCCACGCTTTTTTTACTGTCCTTTGCGCTCGCCGACCTGTCTCAGCAACTCGCGAACTGCCGCGTCGAGTTGCGTGTCGTGATCCGTGTAACTCTCGCCGAAGGGACGCGTGACCGGCACGTCAACCGGGCGCGGGTTGCGTTCCATGTTCGTGCCGTCGGCGGCTTGAATCGTGATGAAGGGCAGGCGAAAGACCGTCCCGTCCATGAGCGAGACGTTGGAGGTGTAGATGATCCAGCCCGCGGTCGGCTCGCCCACCACCTTGCCGAGCCGGAGCGCGCGATAGCCTTCGGCGAAATCTTCCGCATCCGAGAGAGAGTATTGATCCGTGATGAGCGTGGTCGGCAGTTCCAACGCGCGCTGGCCGAGCGCCGTGCGCGCCGGCGAAGTGGCAAAGCCGCGCGGCGTCATCCGCAGATAGCTGCGCCGCGCCAGCACGTCAATCGCATAGACGTTGACGAAGCCGCCGTCGTTGTGGCGAATGTCAACGACCACGCCTTCGCGTGACTGGTTCTCCGTGTCGAGATCAATGAAGAGTTGCGCGAGCGACGCCGAAGACATGTCGTACATGTGCACGTAGCCGAGCCGGCCTCCGCTTGCGCGCTCCACGTATGCGCGCCTCCCCTCGACCCACTGACGATAACGCAGGCCCTTCTCCGTCGCGAGATTGACGGGGCGGATGTCCACCTCGCGCCGGTTCGCGCCGTCGCCTGACGACGCGACGCTCAATGTCACACGCCTGTTGATCTTGTAACTCAACAACTCATCCAGATTAGTGCGCGCGTCGAGCGCGATGCCATCCACCGCCAGCAGATACTCGCCCGACTTAATCTCGCTCCGTCGTTCGGGCGCGCGTGCGTCGCGTGCGAGAGCCGCCGGGCCGAGCGGGAGCACTTCGTTGACGCGAAGCCGTCCCGTCTTATCATACTCATCGCGGTCGAAACCCAGACCGAGCCTGCCCGTCGTGGTCTGCGTCGAGTTGGGCGGCGGGGACACGCCGAGGTGCGAAGCGTTGAGTTCGCCGACCATCAGACGCATCAGCCGCCGCATCTCGTCGGGCGTCTGCGCGCCCGCGATGAGCGGTCGGAATGTTTCGCGAGTCGCACCCCAGTTCACGCCGTTGTAGTTCGGATCGTGAAAGTGGTCGCGCATGTATTCCCAGCCCTGCTGAAATACTTCGAGCTTCTCACTCGCGAAATTAACGTCCATCTCGGCGGCGACCGCGACGGCGCGTGGAGTTTGTCTGGTGTCAACGGGTGCGACCCCGATGCGTCCCTGTTCGAGATAGAAAATCTCCTTCCCGTCCGGCGTAAATTGCGCGTAGCTCTTGAAGCCGGGAGTCGAAGTAAGTTGTCGCGCGATGGCCGGCTCTTTCGAGAGTTCGTCGAGCGGATAGAGATACAAATTGGTTTGATTGACGGCCCCCGCGATCATCAGGACATATTTCCCGTCGGGGCTAATCGTCTGATAGAGCACGTCCACGCCGACCGGCAGAAGGCTGAGTCTGCGCCTGATGCCGTCGAAGACGACTTCCGTTTGCTTGCTCTCTTTCTTCTGCTCATCCGGCCCGGCGGCGGGTGTCGGTGTTGCTGCCGGAGTCTGTCCGGGCGCGGGCGTCGGCACGGTTGAAGGAGCGGGCGTCGGCGACGTGTTGGGAGCGTCGCGAGGTGGGGCGGGACTCTGCGGTTGATTCTCCTGTCGTCGAAGTGTGGGCGCGACGGTGCGCGGCGATTCCTCTTTGAAGAGGTCGCGGAATTGATCTTCGCGAAAGCGCGGCGTGCGCGGAATGAGGTCAACCCGCGCGAGTTGGTTCGACTCCGTGCGCTGTCCCGTGTCGAAGAGAATATACGTGCCGTCAGGACTCCAAGAGACCGTGTTGCTGCCCGTGTTGGCGAGGAAGGTCAAGGGCTGCGACGTGCCGCTCCCATCCGCGCGAGCGACGAAGACGTTGCGAAAAAGTTTGTTGCCCACAGGCATATAAGCGAGCCACTTGCCGTCCGGCGACCAGACGAACACGCGGTCGGAATCGAGCGGCGGGCGCTCAAGATTCGCCATCGCGACGACGTGTTGACGATACGGCTCAGCACCGTTTGCGTTGTTCGTCTTGGCATCAAGGTCGAGCACGCGAATCTCGTGCCCGTCCCGGATGAAGGCGAGCGACTTGCCGTCCGGCGCAAAGCGCGGCGTAAAATCATCGTGGCCGCCATTCGTTAATTGCGTCTCGGCGTTCGTCGCAAAGTCGTAGAGGAAGAGTTGCGCCGGGCCGTTGCGCTTCGAGACGTAAGCGAGGCGACGGCTGTCAGGTGCCCACGCGGCCTGCGATTCGGGCGCTGTCGAGGTC
>JBAVPI010000534.1:0-4254 GCA_049692915.1 Pyrinomonadaceae bacterium | reverse complement strand
CCACTGACATCGCCGCGCGCGGCATTGACGTTGACTCGGTTTCGCACGTCATCAACTACGACGTGCCCGCCGCGCCGGAAGACTACGTGCACCGCATCGGGCGGACGGGACGGGCCGGAAAAATCGGTCGCGCCATCACGCTCATGACGCCCGCCGAAGAGCCTTCGCTGCGCGCCGTCGAGCGGCTCACAGGGCAAATGGTCGAGCGCGTGTTGCTGCCTAATTTCGGCGGCGCACTCTCTTCGGTCGCGCCTGCGGGCAGGGCAGTCTCGTCTCTCAAAGGGGCCGGCAAAATCGGGCGGCGTTCGTTCCGACCCCGCCGCGGCAGATAGACCCCGGCGGAAGATTTTGAAGGGTCGCGCCACCCCGTAAGGCACGCGGCCCTTCTCATTCTGTTTCGACGGATAGTCGTCGCCGTGACCCTATCCGTCTTTTCAACGTCTCCACAACAAGCGCAACACGCGAAAGTCCGAGAATCTTATGAGCGTCATATCGAAAAAAACCGGCAGCGTCTTTAGCAACGCCCCTTACGAAGAGGAGTGGCCGGGCGTGGACTCAAGGTTTAGGCTGATCGTCGTGGCGGCCCAGCGGGCCAAGCAACTTCAGCGCGGCGCAACCCCACGCATCGGAGAAGACTCTCTGAAGCGCCGCAACACGAGCATCGCCCTCGAAGAAGTCAAGCAGGGACTTGTGCCCTTCACGACCACGAAGAAGGTGCTGAAGGGCGACGGAGATGAGGACGGCGCGTCGCACGGAACAACATCCGAGTGATTAGTGCTGTGAAGCACCGGAGAGCGTCGAGATGAATGGACTGCGCGTCTATTTCAACCCGTCGGGCATGCCGAGGGACGGCGGTGTGTTTTATTGCCGACGTGAGGACGGCCCCGTCTATTGCTGGCGCTACGACGAGGCGAGCGGGACGTGGCGCGGTACGCGTGTGCGCCCGACGGACTTGAGACTCAACGCGCTCAGCATTGCCAGTTGGAAGATCGTGCCGACCGAGTTGCAGACGCGGCTCGGCGAGCACTACCTTGAATAAAGATTCGCGGCGGGCGTCGTGGTCTGATCCACGGGTCAGGCACAGTCGGTCTTGACGGATGCGCGTGTGCCTAAACCGGCCTCGTGTGGTGTGGTGCTTTAACGTGTAAGGAGACGGTTGTTGCTCGCAGAAGATAATCTCGATTACGCCGCACGGCGGTTGCCGCTCGACGCGCTTCGCCTCAACTGGACGCACAGCTTCATCGTCGTGAGCCTGCACGCCTGCGGTCTCCTCGCGCTTTGGTTCTGGCCTCGCCCCGTTGACCTCTTACTTTTCGTCGGCCTCTACCTCTCGACGACGTTCGCCATCGGCATCGGCTATCACCGCCTGCTGACGCACAGAGGTTTCCGCTGTCACACGTGGATGCGTCGCACGCTGGCGTGGTTTGGCGCGGCGGCTTTGCAGGGAGGGCCTGCGCGCTGGGCCGCCATCCATCGCCGTCATCATCAGGCGACCGACAAGCAGGGCGACCCGCACACGCCGCTCAAAGGTTTCATCCACGCGCACGTCGGCTGGATCATGTGCCGCGACGCCGTGCACGGGAGCGACTATCGAGAGATCGTCCCGGACGTGTCCGGCGACGACGCATGGATACGCGTGCTGGATAAAGGCGTGCTGTTCACGATGCCGTGGGTGCTGACGTGCGTGCTCTCTTACGCCGTCGCGGGATGGCGCGGAGTGCTCTGGGGCGGAGTCGTGAGGACTCTCTGCCTGTGGCACTTGACGTGGTGCATCAACAGCGTCTGCCACATCTGGGGAAGCCGCCCGAACGCGACGCGCGACGAAAGCGGCAACGTCTGGTGGCTCGGCCTGCTGACGCTCGGCGAAGGCTGGCACAACAATCACCACGCGCGCCCGGCGTCGGCGGTGCACGGTTGGCGGTGGTACGAAGTCGATTTCTCCGGCTACGCCATTCGCTTGATGTCACGCCTCGGCCTCGTCTGGAAAGTCGTCAGAGAACCGCGCGTCGAAAAGTTGTCCGTGGCGGGCCGGAGCCGTTCGTAACACCTGTGCACGATAACGTACAGAAATGTTATTATCCCTCTTGAATAATTTATCTCTCGACATTCGGATCGAGTTCCCCCACTCAATCCTGTTGCCAGCAGTTGCTTATTCATGCCACCGCTGTCCGAAGGGTCGAACAGCAGATTTCAGTTGACCGGATGAAGGAAGAGAGAGCATGAAAATTCTACTTTACAACCCTGACAACGGCGTGACGCGCAACTTCATGCCGCACCTCTGGATGTTCCTCCTCCAATCGTTGACGCCGACCGGTCACGAGGTCGTGCTGGTTGACGGCAACGCCCGCGCGATGGACGACGCGGAGATCGTGAACTTCGTCCGCGAGCAGGGAATCGGCCTCGTCGGCATCGGCGCGATGACCCGCATGGTGGCGAAGGCTTACCGCGTCGCCGACGCCTTACGCGCCGCCGGAGTCCCCGTTGTGATGGGCGGGCCGCACGTCACCGAATGCCCGGATGAGGCGCTCGGTCGCGACGGCGGAACACGTCACGCCGATGCCATCGCACTCGGCGAGGCGGACGAGACGTGGCCGCTGATCGTCGAAGACGCGGCGCGCGGTCAACTCAAAGAGGTCTATCAGCCGGAGCGCGACGCGAAGGGTCTGGACAAGAAACCGACCTTGCAGCCTTACCCCTCGATTCCGTGGGAGACGCTCGACCTCGATCAGTTCAGTCTCGTGCCGAACATTTTTCGACAGACGCTGTCGAAGATGGGCGGCGGCTGGGGCACATTTCACGTCGTACCTCTGGAGACGGGACGCGGCTGCCCTTACGGCTGCGAGTTCTGCACGGTGACGGGATTTTTCGGCGACTCGATCCGCTTTCGCACCAACGAATCGGTGGTCGAGGAACTGCTCCGGCTCAAGGAGCGTGCGAAACGCGAGCGCGGGCAGATCGCCGTCTTCTTCATTGACGACAACCTCGCCATCAACATCAAGCGCACGAAGTCGCTTCTCAGGGACATCATCGAGGCGCGTGCGCAACTTCCGTGGGTCGCGCAGATCAGCGCAAATTTGTTGCGCGACGAGGAACTCGTTGACCTCATCGCCGAGTCGGGCGGCAAGTGGGTCTTTATCGGCATGGAGTCAATTGACCCGGCGAACATGGCCGACGTGAACAAGAATTTCAGCAAGCCGGGCGAGTACGCGGGCGTGCTCGAACGTCTCGCGCAGCGCAACATCTACGCCATCACCTCTTTCATCTTCGGGATGGACAACGATACGTCGGGCGTCGCCGACCGCACGCTCAAAGAGATTCACAGTTGGCCGCCGGGCCTGCCCGTCTTCGGCCAACTCACGCCGTTTCCGGCGACGCCCCTCTACGACCGCTTGCAGAAAGCCGGTCGCCTCGCGCGCCCGAAACACTGGATGGACTTCGCGCCCTTCGAGATGGCGCACGCCCCTCTCAAGATGACGATTAAAGAGGCGCGGCATGAAGTCAACCGCGCGTGGGAGACCTCTTACAGCCCTGAGCGGAACGCCCTCGCGCTCGAAGCGATTAAGGACGCGCCGCTCCAGTATCGCATCGGCCACCTCGTCGCGCGCCTCTTCTTCCGCGGCATCTACTTCCCGCAGATGGGCAAGCGCGCATGGCTGAAACTGATCGCGCAGAACCGGAGCACGATCTACAAGTTGACGAAAGAGTCCGTCTCCACCTATCGCGCCGCGCGCAAGCGCAGGAAGCAAGAGACGCACGTCAACGTCTCATCAGCGCCGCCGGAAATCGCCGACTGATGAAGTCGCTTTGTACGCGTCTTAACTATTTGTACGGGTCTTAATTACAGGTAGGCGTCGAGGAACTTCTCTATCTCGTCCTGCGCGAGCTGCGAACCCCAACCGTTAAAATTATAGTCGAAGCCGTGGTTCGCCCACGGAAGATAGAGGTACGCGTGCGGCACGTGCGCCGCCTCCAATTTCGGGATGAGGCGCTCGACGTTCTCCGCGAGGACGAGCTGATCGTGCCCGCCGTGGAGAAAGAGCGTGGGCGGAGTGCGCGCGCCGACGTGTTCGACGGGCGAGGCCGCAGCGTAAGTTCGAGGGATTGAGCCGGGCGTGCCGCCGAGAAAGTTTTCGAGTTTGCGCGGCGTGTCTATCACGTCAGGACGGCCCGGATGCGTGTAGTCCCACGCGAGGTCGGTCGGCCCGTAAAAAGAGATCACCGCGCGCACGCTCGTCTCCGCGTCGGGGCACGCGT
>JBAVPI010000533.1:0-3867 GCA_049692915.1 Pyrinomonadaceae bacterium | reverse complement strand
GCTTACAGCAATTACGACCGTGATCCGGGGAATGTGGACATCACGGAAGTGCCGTTATCGTTCAACATCGGAGTGAACGATTACGTCGAGTTGTTCTTCTCGACGACCGGTTATCGCGGCGTCAAGGTTAACAACGCGAAGCACCTGTCGGGCTTCTACCTGCCGAACTCGCAGCTGTTTTTTAGCTCCACGTTGCGCGGCAGCGGTGCGGCGCTCATTCTCGCGCCCGACCGCGTGAGCGGAACGAGCGGCATTTCCGGCCCGGTCTTCCGTCCGGCCTTCAATCAGCCGTTCGTGCAGTTCCCGTTCGTCGGCGGCCCCGGCCCGAATTTCGGGTTGACGGGCAACCGGATCGCCCCTCCGTTCAGCAGTCGCCTCGGCACGCCGAACGGCGGCAGCGACGGTCACTTTAGCGGGTCTTCATTCTTCCCCGGCATCGGTTCGGTTTCCGGCAGCATCCTGCCGGGCGTCGTATTGACGACGAGGACGATTCCGGCAAACGCGACGTTTGCCGCGTTGACCGTGCCTAACCTGTTCACGATTGACCCGTCGTACTTGCCGGACGCGCCGTTCGTCAACCGGCTCTACGGCGAGTCGAGCTTCAGCACTTTCAACGTCGGCGCGAAGATCAATTTCACGTCGCCGGACAATCCGCTGAAGGTCGGCATCGTGCCTTTCTATCGCTTCTACGCCGACAAAGCTGATGATGCGCAAGGCTTCAATCAGTTGCAGCGTGGCGCGAGTCCGGGCGGCGACATCGGCGACTTCGGCCTCGGCGGCTTCGTCAGTGGTCGCCTGAGCCGTTCAGTCAATCTGTCGGCCAACGTGACATACATCCTGAACAGCAACCCGCAGTCGGAGGCCTTCGGCGGCGGTAAGGTGAATTTGCTCGACAGGCCGAACGAAGTGATTTCGGGCATCGGTTTCGATTTCCCCGTTAATAAACACTTCCAGCCTATCTTGGAACTGAAGGCCGTACATTACGTCGGCAGCCAGACGCCGAACGCCTTCCAGCAGAATCCGGTGGACTTCCTCGGGGGCATTCGCATTTTCCCGAAACGTTGGTTTGGGATGAGCGCATGGTATCGCGCGAACTTGAATCAGCAGGGTAATCGAATCTTCCACGACGAGACTTTCCCGGCGGGATTCACACAGTCTGAAGACCCGCATGGCTTTGGCTTCCAGTTCTTTGCGGGCCACCGGAATGCACGTCTGCCGGACGTGTTCCCCAACCAGCCGCCGACCGTGGCTTTGACTGCCGCGGCGAGCCGCATCATCCTGCCAGCCGAATGTGCCAACGGAGAATTGCCTGACCCGAACTGCACACCCAACGCCGGTACGGTGGCCCTGTCGGCCAACGCCACAGACCCGGACGGCGACACTCTGCTCTACACCTATTCGACCACTGGTGGCCGTGTGACCGGTGACGGCCCGAACGCTCAACTGGATTTGACGGGAGCGGCTCCGGGCACCTACACGGTGACGGTGGAAGTGGATGACGGGTGCGGCTGCATCGCGTTCAACTCGACGACCGTGACGGTCGAGCGTTGTGCGTGCGTGGCTCCGACGCCTCCTCCGTGTCCGACCGTCAGCGTCAGTTGCCCAGACAACGTGGCGGCGGGACAGCCCGTGACGTTCACGGCGAATGTCAGCGGCGGCGACTCGAATGTCACGCCGACGTTCAACTGGACGGTTTCAGCCGGCACGATCAGCAGCGGTCAGGGCACGTCCTCGATCACGGTTGACACGGCGGGCATTACGGCCAACCAGTCAATCACGGCGACGGTTGACGTGGGCGGCTACGATAGAAGCTGCAACGCTTCATCGAGTTGCACGACGGCGGTGACAATCGCCGGAAAACCGCGGAAGATAGACGAGTACGGGAACGTGAAGTTCAACGACGAGAAGGCCCGCCTCGATAACTACGCGATTGAGTTGCAGAACGACCCGACGGCGCAAGGGTACGTCATCGCTTACGGAGGCCGCAGAGGACGCACGGGCGAGGCGCAGGCAAGAGCGGATCGCGCGAAGGACTACCTTGTGAACACGCGCGGGATAGACTCCAGCCGCATCGTGACGTTGGACGGCGGATATCGGGAAGACCTGACGGTCGAGTTATGGCTCGTCCCGACAGGTGTGACAGCGCCGACGGCCAGCCCGACGGTTGATCCGAGCGAAGTGCAACCGTCAGCGCCGGCGCGACGCAGGGGCGCACGTCGTCGCGGTGACGATGAGTAGAGGTTGAAATAACTGCCCGCGCGACTCGACGCAGTCGCACGGCCACAACCGAAAGCGGGCGGCGCTTCCTACAAGAAGCGTCGCCCGCTTCGTTTTATGAATGCGGGGCTGTCTTCGCGTGCGGGTCTATTTGTACAACTGACCCCGCCGTGCGGGCATCCTAAAATCGCGTATGAATCCTCTCCCTGCTTCAAGTTTGCAAACTAACCTGTGGTGTAGATAATAGCGGCGCGCTTCGAGAGCGTCACAGTTTCTTTTCCCGACACTTAATTTGCGGTGTAACCCGACGATGAATTTTTCAATGAAAAAAATCTTCTTGTTCTTTGTAATGTTCGCCCTGCTCACATCAGTTGCCGCGACGCATCTCTCCGTCGCCTCGGCTGCCGACGACAGCAGCAGCAGCGAGGCCGCCGCGCAACGTCTGCTCAACTGGGAAGTGACCGGGCCGATGGGCGGCGATGTACGCTCCCTCGTCATTGACCCGCAAGATGCTCAGCGCCTCTACTTCGGAACTATTGACGGGCAGATTTACGCGTCGAACGATGGCGCGCAGACGTGGACGCGGCTCGCGGGCTTTAATCGTCCCGGCCTGCTCATTGACAGCCTCATCGTTGACCCGCGCAACTCGCAGGTTCTCTTCGCCGCCGCGCACAGGCACAAAGAGCCGGGCGGCTTCTTTAAGACGAGCGACGGCGGCGCGACATGGCGCGAGGCGTCGGAATTGAAGAACGAGGCTCTGCACTCGCTCGCACAGTCGCCGTCGAATCCGGACGTGCTCGTCGCGGGAACGAATAACGGCATCTTCCGCTCGCAGGACGCGGGCGACACATGGGTTCAACTCCCAACTTCCTCGACGCCCGGCCTCATCAACGTCGAGTCGCTCGCCATTGACCCGCGCGACGCGAACGTCGTCTATGCGGGCACGTGGTATCTACCCTACAAGACGACGGACGGCGGGCAGACGTGGAGCATCGTCAAAAAGGGCATCATTGACGATTCGGACATCTTCGCCATCGAGATTGACGACAATCATCCCGACCACGTGATCGCCTCCGCGTGCAGCGGCATCTACGAGACGAAGGACGCGGGCGCGAACTGGCGCAAAGTGAACGGCATTCCCTCGCAGTCGCGACGCACGCGCGCCATCATGGTCAACCCGGCGAAGCCGCAAATGATCTACGCCGGAACGACCGAAGGCTTCTGGGTCTCGGCGAACGGCGGCGGCGATTGGAAGGTGACGACCAACCGCCAGAGCTTCGAGGTCAACGCCATCGCCGCCAACCCGAAGAACCCTGACGTGGTTTACATCGGGACGAACAACTACGGCGTGATGGTCTCGCGCGACGGCGGGCGCACGTTCACGCCGACCAACGAAGGATATTCGGGCCGACGCGCCTACGCCATCCTCCCCGACCGCGAGAAGCCGGGGCGCATCTACGCGACGACGATCAACACGGCGACCGGCGGCGGTTATTTTTACGTCAGCGAGGACGACGGCCAGACGTGGCAACTCTCGGCGCGCAACATGCCGGGACGCCTCATCGCCTACTCCATCTTGCAGGACGTGAAAGACGGCAACATCATCTATCTCGGCACGAACTACGGTCTCTATCGCTCGATTGATCGCGG
>JBAVPI010000532.1:0-4388 GCA_049692915.1 Pyrinomonadaceae bacterium | reverse complement strand
GACGCGAGCACCCGCTTCGCCGAAGCGCAGAGCCGTCGCGCGCCCGATGCCGGAGGTCGCGCCCGTCACGAGCGCAATTTTCCCGTCCAACTCCTTTTCCATTGAAGCCCACTTCCCTTCACGAAGTTTTACAGTCGAACAACTCTACACCACTTCATCTCTCCGCTTCACGCGAACGCGGGAAGAGGGCGGCGGAGTCGTGTCAAACTCAACCGCCCTCTGAAATTTTCACGTTCGTTCCGAAATCAGTTCAGCGCAAAGCCAGCGCGCCGCCCGTGGCGAGCGCGGAGATGAGCGTCTCGGCCATCCTGATGACGGGCTGCGGATAGACGCCGATGAAGACGACGCCGCCGACGCAGACGGCCAGAGCGATATTGAGTGAAGGCGAGAGCGACAGCGGGCGCGCGTCCGCCGCGCGATCACCGAGATACATCGCCCGGATAAAGCGCACGTAATAGTAGAAGGAGACGACCGTGTTGAGCGCCGCCCACACGGCGAGGTAGTAATACCAGTTTGCGCCGTCAACGCGCGCGCGCTCGAACAGGCCGCTGAAGAGAAACCACTTGCCCATGAACCCGCCGGTCAACGGCAACCCGCCGAGCGAGAGCATGAAAATCGCCATCATCAGCGCCATGCCCGGCGCTTTCTGGCCGAGGCCCGCGAAATCTTCCACCTCGTCGCCGATGATGCCGCGCCGTCGCAAGCTAATGATGATGCCGAACGCGCCGATGTTCATGAAGACGTAAACGATGATGTAAACCGTGAGGCCGATGTAGCCCTCACGGTTTCCGGCGACGAGTCCGAGCAGTAGATAACCGGCGTTGGAGATCGAAGAGTAGGCGAGCAGCCGCTTCGAGTTGTGCTGCGTGACGGCGGCCCAGTTGCCGACCATGATCGTGACGGCGGCGACGAGCGCGAGCAGCGGTGCCCAGTCAACGCGCAGGCCGCCGAGTCCGTCCACGAAGATGCGCGCGAAAAGGGCGAAGCTCGCCGCCTTTGAACCGGTCGAGAGGAAGGCCGTGATGGGTGTCGGCGCGCCTTCGTAGGCGTCCGGTGCCCACATGTGAAACGGCACGGCGGAGATTTTGAAGAAGAGGCCCGCCGCCAGCGCGATCATCGCCAGCAAGACCATCGGGCGCAACTCGGTCGGCCCCTCCGCCGTCGCCATGAGCGCCTTGACCACGCCCGGCGCGATCTGCCCGATGTTCGTTGAGCCGGCCACGCCGAACAGCAGAGACATCCCGTACAGAAGTATTCCCGAAGAGAACGCGCCGAGCAGAAAATATTTCATCCCCGCTTCGTTCGAGCGCCGCCGCCGTTTCGTGTAGGCGACGAGCACGTAGAACGTCAGCGCCATCAATTCAAGGCTGATGTAGAGTACGATCAAGTCGTAACCGGAGGCGAGGAACATCATCCCCGTCGTCGCGAACATGACGAGCGCGTAATATTCGCCGCGCTGCTCGTCTTCCTCGTCGAGGTAGCGCAGCGAGATGGCGACGGTCAGCGCGGCGGCGATGAGGAAGATGAGTTTGAAGACGATGGCGAAGCCGTCCACGCGCACCGTGCCGTAGAAGCCGACGAGCGCGGGCGCACTTGTCGTCTGTTCCGAGACAAGACGACCGAGGAGCGGAATTTCCCTCAGCAGCGCGGCGACTACGGGCCAGCCCAGTACAGCCACGGACACGCCCGCCAGCGCCAGCCCCATGAGCGCGAAGTAGCCCGCCACGCGATTCTCGCTTCGCGGCAGCAAGACCGACATGACCAGCACGACGCACGCGCAGACGGTCAGGATCAACTCCGGCGCGATGAGTTGCAAATCGGCGACGCTGTAGAGAGCGGTGGTGGAAGCTTGGAGTAGAAACATAATTATCAGGGATGAAGGATGAGTGATGAAGGATGAACGAATAAGGGATCAACAAGCACGACGCGACTCCTTATCCCTCAATCTTCATCCCTCGTCCCTTTATTTTTCCGCCCTCTCCGGCACGCGCGTCGTCTGAGCGGGCGGCAACGGATAGTTCGGGCGGACGTGGCGAACGACCGCTGCGACGGGCAGTTGGATGAAGTCTATGAAAGGTTTCGGATAGACGCCGATCCACAGCGACGCGATGATGAGCGGCAGCATGTACGCCCACTCGCGCCCCTTCAGGTCTTGAAGCGTCTCGTTCTTCGGGTTGTCAATCTTGCCGAAGAACATTCGCTGGTAGAGCCAGAGCATGTACCCCGCGTTGAGGATGATGCCGAGCGCGCCCCAGCCCGCCCAGTACGGACTGGCCTCGAACGCGCCGCGCAGCGCCAGAAATTCCGAGATGAAGACGCACAACAGCGGCAGCCCGATGGCCGTCATCGCCATCGCGAGAAAGACGGCGGCGTAGGCGGGCATGACGTTCGAGAGGCCGCCGAACTCCGAGACGTTACGCGTATGCCGTCGCTCGTAGATGATGCCGACGAGCAGGAAGAGCGCCGCCGAATAGATGCCGTGGTTAATCATGTGCAGCACCGCGCCGTTCAAGCCGTTCGGGTTCAGTGAGAACAGCCCCAGCATGACGATGCCCATCGAGGAGACGGACGAATAGGCGACGAGCTTCTTCACGTCGCCGTCGCGCTTGACGACGAAGTACATCGCGGCGAGCGCGCCGTAGATGATGCCGATAATCGCCAGCACGATCATCACGTTACGCACGCCGAAACTCCCGAAGTAAGTCTGATCGGCTGATGCCGCAGGGAACATCGGCAAGTTGAAGCGGAAGAAACCGTAAGTGCCGAGTTTCAACAGAATCCCTGCGAGGATGACGCTGCCTGCGGTCGGAGCTTCGACGTGTGCGTCCGGCAACCACGTATGAAACGGCCACATCGGGACTTTGATCGCGAAGCCGAGCGCGAAGGCGAAAAACAGCAAGACCTGCATCGTCCCCATCGGCAGCACGCCGCCGAGCGCCTGCAACCAGACGATGTTGAAAGTGCCCGTGCCGTTTCGCGCCGCTTCCTGCCACGTACCCGCGAAGATGCGTTGCGCTTCGCTGTTGCCCGCGAGCGCGTTGAAAGCCGCCGCCGTAATCTTCGCGTGGAGCGCGGCGTCCTGTGTCAGAAAGTACATCTTGATGACGCCGAGCAGGAGCACGACCGAGCCGACGAGCGTGTAGAGGAAAAACTTGATCGCCGCGTAGAGCCTGCGCTCGCCGCCCCAGATGCCGATGAGGAAGTACATCGGCACGAGCGAGACTTCAAAGAAGAGATAGAACAGAAACATGTCCATCGAACAGAAGACGCCGACGACCGCCGTCTGCAACAGCAGCAGCAGCGCGTAGTATTCCTTCTCGCGCTTCGCGATGTATTCCCAAGAAGAGAGCGACGCGATCACGCCCAGCAGCGTCGTCAGCATGATGAGAAGCGCCGCCACGCCGTCCACGCCAAACTGGTAGCGCGCGCCGATGACGGGAATCCACTGCGCGTCTTCGATGAACTGATAGCCGCCAAGCGCGCGGTCGTAGCCGAGCAATCCGAGCGAGACTAAAAAGGCGAGACCGAACCAAGCGGTCGCAAACTTCTTGATGGCGTCCGCCTGCCCTCTCTTGAATAAGGCGAGGATGATGACCGCTCCCACCGCCGGGAGCCAAGTGATAATTGAGAGCAGGTGTTGTGTGAACACTGTTCCTCCCGAACCGATTTATCTTCCGAAAAGGTCTTTACCGAAAAAGATCGCCACGGCGACCACGAGGCCGAGCACCATGACGAGCGCGTAGTTGGCCGTCAACCCTGTCTGCGCGGCGCGCAGGAGCGGCGACATCAAGAGGCGTATGAAGCCCGCGACGCCGTTGACCGCGCCGTCAACGACGATGCGGTCGAAGTCGCCGGTCAGACGGCTCAGGCGGCGCGTCACCGTCGCGATGCCGTTGACAGCGCCGTCCACGATTTTCGAGTCAAACTGATAGACGCCGCGCGCCGCGTCCATCGTGCGCCGTGTGACGAGCACGCCATAGAGTTCGTCCACCCAGTACTTGTTGAAGCTCGCGCGGTAGAGCGGCGCGAGTCGCGCGGCCCACAACGCGGGCAGGTGCGGCCTCCAGACGTAGAAGAATGCGGCGAGCAGCATGCCGACACCGGCGGCGACGAGCGAGATTAAAATAAAGAGCCATTCCGTTCCGGCGTGGCCGAGCGTCCCCTCGATTGAGTGCGCGAGGTTGAAGCCGTTGTCGCCGTAAGGCAGCGGGGCCGCGCCATGCTCGCCCTCGCCTTCGCTGCGCGTCGCGAGCGGCGCGGCGGCGCTTCCCTCTTGATGAACGGCCTCCTGACCGGCGGTCGCTTTGTCATGCTCCGCGAGCGCCGCCGCCTCCGCGTGCGTCTCTTTGCCGAAGCCGCCCGTGGCCGGATTCCAGATGACGGGGTCG
>JBAVPI010000531.1:0-7183 GCA_049692915.1 Pyrinomonadaceae bacterium | reverse complement strand
GTGCCGGGCGGCGGCGTCGCCCTCGTACGTGCGGCGAAGGCGCTCGAAAATCTCGACCTCGACGGCGAGGACGGCGACGTGCGCACGGGCGTCAAACTTTTGCGCCGCGCGATGGAAGAACCGCTGCGCCGTATCGCCGAGAACGCGGGCGTGGACGGGGCCGTCGTCATCGGGAAACTCGAAGAGTCGAAGGGCGCGCGCGGCTTCAACGCGGCGACGAACAAGTATGAAGACCTCGTCGCGGCGGGCATCATAGACCCGACGAAGGTCGTCCGCACGGCGCTCCAGAACGCGGCGTCCGTCGCCGCCCTGCTGCTCACGACGGACGCTGCCATCACGGACGCGCCGGAGTCGAAAAAAGCCGCAGGCGGCGGGATGCCGGGCGGCGGCGAGGACTACGACTACTAAAAGCCTTCAATCGTGAACGGTAAATCGTGGATCGTGAATGGAGCGAGTTGATTTCTATTCACGATTCACGATTTACCATTTACGACTTTTACCGTTGACGGCTTTTTAAGTGGCCGGATATTTGCTGTCGGCCTCTGTGATATAGTCACGATGTCCGAAAGCGCGACGAGGCGCAACGGGGTCAGCACGCATTGCATCTAACACAGCGCCGGGAGAGTCGGCGAATTTGTCGGAAATGTTCGCCGGATGCGAACGAGAATTTGCCGCCCGACGTTTAAGATAAAGGGTTGGAATTGACGTGGTGATAGTCGGCATTTCGCCAGCCGCGTCGCAAGGGGAATTAATGATTGATCTTGGAACATACAAAGACCGTTTTGCTGAGAGCGGGCAGCGTGTGTTCGAACACGCTGTGGGTGAATCGCGTCGCCGTGACCAAAACTACATCGCTGCCGAACACATTCTCAACGCCCTCGCCGCCGAAGAGTCTGACCTTTTCAACGGCACGATGCGCGACCTCTCGCTCGACCCGCGCTCGGTCAAAGTGCTGATTGAAAAACGTCTGGAGAGCGCACGCTATCAGAACGTCAACAAGGGCATTCGCATCGCCCCCGAAACCATTGATTTGTTCAAGAAGGCGATGGAGCGAGCGCGCGCGCAGGGACGCAAGACGATTGAGGCCACAGACCTCTTCATGGCTCTTTCGCAGGACGAGAGAAGCATCTTGATGAACGTGCTGCGCAACCTCGGCGCGAATCCTGAGAGCGTCGTCGAGAACGTGCGTTCGCGTGTCATGACGCGCGAGCAGCAGGAAGAAGAGTATAAGAAAAAATTTGAGTTGCCGCCGTACCTCAAGCATTTCGGAGTCTCTTTGAACCGGCTGGCGCGCGCCGACAAGATTCCGCCGACCATCGGGCGCGAGGCGGAAATCCGGCAGATGATCGAAATTCTCTGCCACCGCGAGCGCGCCAACTCCCCCATGCTCGTCGGCGAGCCGGGCGTTGGCAAGACGGCGGTCGTCGAAGGACTCGCGCGTCTCATCGAGCTTGAGCCGGATAAGGTTCCGGCACGCCTGCGCGGGGCGCACATCGTCCAGTTGCAGATGGGCGGACTCGTCGCCGGTACGATGCTGCGCGGCATGTTCGAGGAACGCATCAAGGGCATCATTGACGAAGTCAAAGAGCGCGACAACCTCGTTCTCTTCATTGACGAGGCGCACACGATCATCGGCGCGGGTGCGGCGCTCGGCACGTCGAGCGATGCGGCCAACATGTTCAAGTCTTCGCTCGCACGCGGCGAGATGCGCATCATCGGCGCGACGACGAACACCGAGTACAAGGAGTACATCGGCGAGGACGAGGCGCTCGCGCGTCGCTTCCGTCTCGTCAAAGTCGAGGAGCCGACCATCTCCGAAACGCGGGCCATTCTCTTCGGCTTGCGCCCGCGCCTTGAGCGTAACTATTCGGTGACGATCTCGGACGATGCCATCAACATGGCGCTGGAGATGGCCCCGAAGTACATCAGGAATTTGCACCTGCCGGACAAGGCCATCGGGTGGCTGGACACGGCGGCTGTCAAGGTCGAGATGAATGAGCCGAACACGCTCGTCGTCCGTCCCGAACATGTCATTGACGTGATCTCGCAGGAGTCACGCATTCCGCGCGACATGATCTTCCGCGACACCGGCGACCGTTTCACGACGATGGAAGAAGATTTGGGCGGGCGCGTCATCGGGCAGAAGGATGCGATTCGCGCCGTCGGGCAGCGCCTGCGCCTGAACAAGGGGCCGCTCAAGGATTCACACTACAAGCCGGACGGCGTACTGCTCTTCCTCGGCCCGACCGGCGTCGGCAAGACCGAACTCGCGAAGGCCGTCGCGGAGTTCATGTTCGGCGACGAAGAGAAGATGGTGCGCATTGATATGTCCGAGTACAGCGAGGGCACTATCGGCATCGAGAAGTTGATCGGCATGCCGCGCGGCATCGTCGGGTCGGAGCGCGGAGGGATACTCACGGAGCAACTGCGCGAGAATCCTTACACGGTGCTTCTGCTCGACGAGGTCGAGAAGGCTTCGCCGACCTTGATGAACCTGTTCCTGCAAGCCTTTGACGAAGGCTGGCTGACGGACGGGCGCGGCAAGAAGGTTTATCTCTCTGACGCCATCGTGATTATGACCTCGAACCTCGGCTCGGAGAGTTTCAAGAAGTACGAGAAGCCTCTGGGTTTCGGAACGAAGACGCTCGGCGACGTGAAGGCCGTGAAGAACGAAGTTCTGAAGGCCGCCGAGAATCGCTTCTCGCCTGAGTTCCGCAATCGCATTGACGAGATCGTCGTCTTCTCGCCGCTGACGATGGATGAAGTGCGCGAGATCGCGCGTCTCTATCTCGGCAAGCTGCGGCGGCAGATGGAGTCGCAGGGTAAATCGCTCGAAGTTACAGACCGCGCGATTGACCTGTTGACGGAGAAGGGCTTCAGCCCGACTTACGGCGCGCGTTTCCTGAAGCGCCATATTGACGAGAAGGTCAAGCTGCCGATCACGGCGATGTGGAAAACCGCGCCACGCTTCGTCGCCGACGTGTCGGAGGGCGAGGTGCTCATCAAGGCCGAGGAAGCCGCGCCGGATTTGCTCTGATTCCGGCCCCTCTTCCCGCTTGCAATTCCGAAAGGCTTCGGCGATAAAGATTCGTCGAAGCCTTTTCGCTTGCTCTCCCGCAGGAATTGATTCCAACATACTTCAAGACTTCAAGTTTGCTAAAAAGTTTATGATTCAACAGATTGTTTCGGCCATCAATCATGCCGTCACGCGAGTTTTGCTCGCGGCATCTTTAGCAACCATCGCCGCGTCCGCCTCCTTCGCTCAAATCAGACCCGACGCCCCGCCGCCGTCGCCCTCCGCCTCCGGCGCGTCGAAAGATGCAGCGAATAAAGGCGACGACAGGAAGGCTGAAGAGATCGTGCAAAGGGCGGTCGAGGCGTTGGGCGGGCGCGCGTATCTCGACGTGCATACGGTCGTCTCGCGCGGCTACTACACGGGTTTCCGTGACGGCGTGGCGGCGCTTCCCTACACCTTCAACGACAACCTCGTCCTGCCCGACCGCGCCCGCACCGAGTTTCGCGGGCAGGGCGCGCGCGGCATCGAGACGCACGACGGCGACAAGGGTTGGCTGCTCGACGCGACGACGCGCAAAATCCTCGACCTCACGCCCGAACAGGTCAAAGACTTTCGCCTCACGTTGCGCGCGAGCCTCGATAATTTACTGCGCGGCTGGTGGCGCAAAGAGGGTGCGCAACTCACCTACGCGGGGCGACGCGAGGCAGGCGTCGGCCTCCGCAACGAGGCTGTGCGGCTGACCTATGCGGACGGGTTCACGGTCGAATTCGAGTTCGGCGCGCGCGATCATTTGCCCGCCAAGGCGCTCTATAAAAAGCAGAACAAGGAGGGCGAGGATGTCGAAGAGGAGGATCGCTACGCGCAGTTCCTGACCATCGGCGGCGTCCTCACGCCCTTCGTCGTTGACCATTACCGCGCGGGCGTGCAATCGAGCCGGGCCAACTATCAGACGATAGAATTTAACAAACCCGTGCCGGATTCCCTCTTCGCGCGACCGCTCGACGCCAAGTCCTTAAAATAAGCGCGGTCGAGGTAAAGAAAGCGAAAGGCCACGATGAATCCCTCCCGATTCACCGTGGCCTTTCGCTTATCCGTGCACGTCTTTCTTTATTTACTCAAGACCGTTTTAGTCTCTGCGACGTTCGACGTTTCCCGCCGTTCGGGGGCGCGGACGGGCATGGGCTGCCCGGCCATGCGAGCGAACAATTCTTCGTAGCGGTCAACGACATGCTCCCAGTCGTAGCACTCGCGCACACGCGCCTGTGCCCGCTGGCGATACTGATTCACAATCGCTCCATCGCGCAGCACGTGCTGCAACTTCGTCGTGAGGTCGCGCGCGTCGCTGTAAGGGATGCCCGCCTCGCCGACGGCTTCGACATTCTCCGGCGTCCCCAGCGTCAGCACGCAGTTGCCGTAGCCCATCGCCTCCAGCAGCGCCGGGTGCGTGCCGCCGACTTCCGTCGCGTGAACGTAGCAATAAGCATTTTGTTGAAGTGCGCGGTAGGCGTCGCCGAAAACGAAACCCGTGAAGACGATGCGCCGGTCGCGTCGTGCGAGCGTGCGCAACTCTTCGATGTACTCGCGCGCGTAGGGCGCGTCGCCGACGATGAGCAGTTTGTGCGGCGTCCGCACGCGTTTGAAAGCCTCTATGACCATCGCGGCGTTGTTCTCCGGCTCAAGCCGCGAGACATAGAGGACGTAGCGGTTCGGCTCGACGCCCCACTGCCGTACGCCCGCGCGGTCTAATCGCCGCTCGACCTCCGCGCCGTAGGCGATCATCGTCGAAGAGGCGCGATACTTGGCGAGGTAGTAATCCTGTATCACGCGCGCGTCCGTCACCGTCTCGTTCGGCAGCCAGACGGCGAACCTCTCGGCCATGCGATAGTAGTTGCGCCCGACCCAGTTCCACTTTCGACGCTTGTGCTCAAGTCCGTCAACGTTGATGGCGACGGGAGTACCGGCGGCGCGCAGGACGGGCGCGATGGGAGCGTTGGCGGCGTTGCAGATGAGCGCGGCGTCGAAGCGCGCGGTGGCGGCGGCGTGAAGTGAAGAGAGAAAGGCGTGGACGACCGTGTCGAAATACTTATGGCGGATCGTCGGCAGCACTTTCAGGCGCACGCCTTTGTATTCGAGCTGGCGTGGAGAGACGTAATGCGCGCGACAGTAAACGGTCACGTCATGGCCGCGCGCGACGAGGCGCGTCGAGAGTTGTTCGGCGAAAGTCTCAAAGCCCCCGTAGCTGGCGGGCACCCCTCTCGTTCCCAGAATCGCGATTCGCATCAAACCTTAGCGTCGTGTGGTGTGTAAGGTGTGCCGAGAAAAAGACCTCGTATTTCTTCAGCATGCTCTACGCATCACCCGTCACTCCTCCCATGATTTTGTGGTAAACGTTCAGCGTCTGTCGCGCTGTTTCGTGCCAGTCGAACGAGCGCGCACGCTCCAGACCTTTTTCGCGTAGTTCGGCGCGCAGGGTCGCGTCGTCAATCAAGAGCGCGATGGCGCGTGCGAGTGCCTGTGTATCAAACGGGTCAACGAGTAGCCCCGCCGCGCCGACGACTTCTGGCAGACTCGTCAGGCAGCCCGCGATGACCGGCGTGCCGCACCGCATGGCTTCGAGCGGGGGAAGTCCGAAGCCTTCAAAATATGATGGATAGACGAAACAGAGCGCCCCTGTGTACAGTGCGGGCAAGTCGCCTTCCGATACATAACCCGTCATGATCGTCGAGCCGCGGACGCCCTGTTCTTCCACCGCCTTGAGCGTCTGACCGTAGAGCCATGCCTGTTTCCCGACGAGGACAAGTTGCGGCAGCTTATCGCTTGAGCGTTCGCGGCGCAAGTCCGCGTAGGCCGAGATGAGCCGCGTCAGATTCTTCCTCGGCTGGATTGACCCGACGGCGAGAATGTACTCGCCCTCGATGCCGTAGCGATGCCGCACGCGCTCGATCTCGGACTGCTCCGCCGGTCTGAAATTCGCGGACGCCGCCAACTTTATCACGGAGACGCGCTCGGTGGGGATTGCGTAAGTCTCGATGATGTCGCGGCGCGTGAACTCGGAAGGCACGATGATGTGCGCGGCGGCGCGTGCCGTCCGGCGCACGGTCAGGCGCAGTTGTATCCGGCTCCGGCGCTTGAAGGTCGCGGGCAGATGTTCAAACGAGAGGTCGTGGATGGTGGCGACGACGGGGCAAGGCGCAAACGGCGGCGCTGTGTATTGCACGTGCAGCAAATCTACGGGGCGGCGACGCAGTTCCGCGCCGAGCGTCACGGGGATGCGCAACAGAGGCGTGTGCGGCAGCGTCCGGCGAACGTGTACGTTCGGCCAGCGATGGCTGAAACGCTCGACCGCCGACTGTCTCGTCACGTAGAGAGTGTAGCGATTAGCCGGGTCAACCTCGGCCAACGCCTCGATCAGATTGGCGGCGTAAGTTTCGTTCCCGGCGAGGCCCGTGCCGACCGAGTGCGCGTCTATCGCGATGTGCATACGGAACTCGGAGACGGGAGCACGCCGCGAAAACTGCGCCGGTGTATGGGACACGCGCCGTGCGTGCGCAGCGCTTCCAGATGCAGGCGCGTGCCGTAGCCGACGTGTCGCGCGAAACCGTAATGCGGGTAGATGTCTTCGTAGTCGCGCATCAATTTGTCGCGATACGTCTTGGCGATGACGGAGGCCGCGGCGATGGATGCAGAGATGGCGTCGCCGCCGATGATGGCCTGCTGAGGGTGCGCGCAATCCTTGAGTTGGAGCGCGTCTATCAAAAGAAAATCGGCGCACGGGTTGAGCTTGCCGACTGCCTCAACCATCGCGCGCCGTGTGGCGATGAGAATGTTCGTGCGGTCTATCTCTGCGGGCGTGATGAGTCCGACCGCGTAACAGACAGCGCTCGCGCGCAGTTCATCCGCGATACGCTCGCGCTGCAACGCCGTCAACTTCTTCGAGTCGTCCAAGCCTTCGGGCAGCGGAGCGTCAGGGTTGAGAATCACCGCCGCCGCCACCACCGGCCCCGCCAGCGCGCCCCGGCCCACTTCGTCCACCCCGGCAATCAAACGATGCCCGCACGAGCGCGCCTCGTCCTCGAACGCCGTGCAGATGGCCGACACACGCTTCATAAAAGCCGTCAAGCGCGAATCGTCAGGCGTGAATAGACGGCGACTCCCACCCTTCTATTC
>JBAVPI010000530.1:0-1882 GCA_049692915.1 Pyrinomonadaceae bacterium | reverse complement strand
GCGTCACCCAGCGCGTGTGCAGCGAGTCGAGAAGCGCCAGCGAAGTCTCGACGGGCGTCTAGCGCGTGTCGGCGAGCGCGGCCCAACCGGCCTCATCGTAAGGCTTGATGACGGGCGAATCCTCTGTGAGCGCGAGCTTGAAACGGATGTAAGCGTTGAGGTGGCTGTCGGGCACGTGATGAACGACCTGACGCACCGTCCACCCATCGGGGCGGTACGGCGTGTCGAGTTGTTCATCCGTCAAAGCACGCACGGCCTCGCGCAGACTGGCCGGCGTCCCGGCAATCTCGTCAATGAACTGAGCGCGTCGCGCCTCCGACAAACTCTCGCCCTCGGATTGAAACTCGCCCACCGGAAATCTTAAATCAGACATCTTCGTCTCCTCTTCGAGAAATAAATTGTTGACGACAACCCCCATGCGCCGGATGCGCGCCGATTGGGCGGCGACGGACGCGCCGCATCCGACGGTCGTACCCTGCCTCGCACGCGTCGGCGATGCGGCGTATTTTCACTCGCCGCCTGTTGACCACCCGGCTTCTCTGTCATGTGCGGAAAATTTGTACGCGCCCGCGCAGCCCGCGAGTATCAGGAGCGTCCCGCATAGTCGAATCGCGCCCGCGATGGCGGCGGTCGAGCGCAGCAGCCCGGCGCGATCCAGCATGAAGTTCCAATCGTGCATGGAATCGTCGCCGCCGAGCAAGGGGAGTTCCAGCCTGACGGCGTCGCCCGCGTAAACTGAAACGTTCAGCAGACTCTCGCCGACCCAGAAGAGCACGAGCGCCGCGGCGTAGTACTGTTTTTGATGAATGAAGTAACCGGCGAAGATTGACGGCACGATGACCTGAAAAAGCGAGCCGCCCGCGATGGTGACGAATTCGCCGAACGGCATGAAGACGATGTGCCCCGCTTCGTGGATGACGAGATTGACGCCGTCTATAAAATGCCAGCGCACGGGGTCATAGGCGCACCACAGAAAGTAAGCGCCCGCCAGCACTGCGACGGCCAACTTGAACGGGTCTTTTTTCATTGGATGTTGTTGATTGACATGCGCGCATTCGGGCGTCCTTGCAGACAGGCCGCCACCGAACCACATCCGCGGACGGCGCTGCGAGCGGCGGCGCGGCGGACTCTTTAAGCTATTATATCTCGGCGGGTACACGTCGCGTCGTGATTTTATTTAAGCGTCGTTAAAGTCGCCCGCGCCCGCCCGTGGAAATTAGATTATGTCGCAACTGAGCGCGCTCGTCTGGTTGAAGTGGAAACTGTTTCGCAACTCGTTGCGTTCGCGCAAAGCCGTGGTGGGTCGCGTCGCGTCGGCGCTGGGGACGCTCGCCGGGTTGCTGCTTGCGCTCTCGGTCGCCGGTGCGCTCGGCTATGCCACTTACGCTTTCATGTCGGGCGCACACGGCGGCGGCGCGTCGCAGTCCGGGGACGCAGAGGGGAGCGCATACCTTTTTCTGCTCGCCATCTTCGTGCTGCTCTATTTGATGTGGGCGATTGTGCCGCTCGGTCTGGGCGGCGGTGCGCAGTTCGATCCGGGCCGCATGCTGCTCTATCCGGTCTCGCTCGGCAAACTTTTTTTGATGGACTTCCTGAGCGAACTGACGAGCCTCTCGACGATTTTCGCCGCGCCGGTCGTCTTTGGCATCGCGCTCGGCGCGGGGTTGGCGAGCGGTCAAGTCCGCGCGGCGTTGCTCGTGGCCTTCGTCGCCATCGTGCCGGGGATGGCGCTGGCGAAACTGCTCTCGACGGCCATCGGTTCGCTGATGAGACGCAAGCGAACGCGCGGCGAGACGGTGCTCGCCATTCTCGGCGGCGTGCTCGGACTCTCCGGTGCTTTTATAGGTCAACTCGTGCCGCTCATCTCGCGCTACTCCGACGC
>JBAVPI010000529.1:0-2791 GCA_049692915.1 Pyrinomonadaceae bacterium | reverse complement strand
GGAACGCCATCGGATACTCGCAAGCCTACGAGCCTACGCTCATCGGAGCGGCGCGCTTCGGCGGAGTCTATGCAATCAGTTTTCTCATCGTCACGGTCAACGCCGCGCTCGCCTACGCGCTGCTGAGACGCGACCTGCGCTCGACTTTGACGGCTTCGCTGATTATCGCCTGCGCGGCGGGTGCGATCTTTTTCTCTCACATGACCGCCCGAACGCAGGCGACACAGCAGAGACCGGGTGCAGTCGTCATTGCCGTGCAGCCTAACGTCATCCCGGACTTCAACCGTCCCTCGAAAGAAATCGCCGCGCTCGCCGAGCGGCATTTCGCATTGAGCAGGGACGCGTTGCTGCGCGCGCCGGACGCGAATGCTGCGAGCGATGCGCTCCCTGCTGTGCGTCATGACTCGACAGTCGGAGACTCATCTGCTGCGATAAATGAGACTTCGAGCGATGACACTTCGAGCAATGAGACTTCGAGCACGCAGGCGTTGCCGCGCGTCGTCGTCTGGCCCGAATCGCCGATGAATTTCACGCACGCGCGCGACGCGGTCTTCCGCGAAACGGTCTCACGCTTCGCCCGTGAGAATCACGCCTCGCTACTTTTCAACTCGCTCGAACCCGCGCCCGACGACGGTTTCTATAACGCCGCTGTTTTCATCAATGAAGAGGGCAGGCTCGCGGCGCAGTATGATAAGATTCGCCTGATGCCGTTTGGGGAGTACGTGCCGCTGCCGCGCTGGATGCCCGGCGCGGGATTATTGAAAGGCATCGTCGGCGAGTTCACGCCGGGCGCACGCTTTACGCTGATGCCGCTCGGCGCGGAGAGCGAGACGACGCCGCGCGCCGGAGTTTTCATCTGCCTCGAATCGGCGTACCCGTATATCACGCGCCGCTTCGCCGAAGAGGGCGCGGACGTGCTCATTGAAATCACGAACGACTCTTATCAGGGCGACACCGCGGTCATCAGACAACATCTCGCCAACGCCGTCTTCCGCGCGGTCGAGACGAATCGCCCGCTCCTGCGCGTCACGGACACAGGCATCTCTGCACGCATCACGCCGCGCGGAGAGGTGCGGGACGCGACCGGAAAATTTCAGACGGCGACCCGCATGTGGACTGTCGCGCGCTCAGATGCCGGACAAACTTTTTACGTCGAACACGGCGACCTCTTCGTGGAGATGTGTGCCGTCGTCAGTTTACTTGTCTTCTTATTTGATATGGCCGGCCTTCGGCGTCAACGACGAAAACAGGCTCGCAGTTGATCGCTGACTGCCCGCCATCTTTGGAGGTTTAATGATCGAGACTTTATCAATTCAGGAATTACGCACGGGCGCGGACGATCTGCGCAAACGAATCGAACAACTAGGGAGGTTTCTTTGATGTAGCCGCCAAGCGCGAAGAACTCGCGCGCATTGAGGCACAGGCTTCGGCGCAGGATTTCTGGTCGGATCAGGAAGCGGCGCAGGGACTCCTGCAACAGCGCAGCCAGATAGAGCGCGTCGTCGCACGGCAGGAAAAGTTCGAGTCGTCAATCGCCGACATCGAAGTGCTCTTTGAATTTGCAGAGGAGGACGAAGACAGCCTGCGCGAACTCCGCGCGGTCGTCGAGCGTCTGGGGCACGACGTTGATGTGGCCGAGACGGAGATGCTCCTCTCCGGCGAGAACGACGCGCGCAACGCCATCTGCACGATTCATCCCGGCGCGGGCGGCACGGAGTCGCAGGACTGGGCCGAAATGCTTTTGCGCATGTACCTCAAGTGGGCCGAGCGTCGCGGCTTCAAGACCGAAGTGCTCGACTACCAGCCGGGCGAGGAGGCGGGGATTAAAAACGTGACCTTCAAGGTCGAAGGCGAGTACGCCTACGGGCTGCTGTCGGCTGAAGCGGGCGTTCATCGTCTCGTGCGCATCTCTCCGTTCGATCAGGCGGCGCGGCGTCACACGTCATTCGCTTCGCTCTTCGTCTCGCCGGAGATTGACGAGAACATCGAAGTCGAAATCAACGACAAGGATTTGCGCGTGGACACTTATCGCGCGACCGGCGCGGGCGGCCAGCACATCAACACGACCGACTCGGCTGTTCGCATCACGCACATGCCGACGGGAATCGTCGTCGCGTGCCAGAATCAACGCTCGCAGCATCAGAACCGCGCCGTCGCGATGGGTGTCTTGCGCTCGCGTCTCTACGAACTCGAACTTGAAAAGCGGCGCGCGGAGACGGCGGTGCTCGAAGCGAGCAAAGCCGAAATTTCTTTCGGCTCGCAGATACGCAACTACGTGCTCGCGCCTTATCGTCTCGTCAAGGATGCGCGCACGAAGGTCGAGCGCGGCGACGTTGATTCGGTGCTCGCGGGCGACATAGACGACTTTATTCACGCGTTCCTTCTCTCGCGCCGCGCGGCGTGAAAGCGTGGGCCGGAAGGTGAGAGGCCGATGTCGTACTCTTACCGTCAACCGGCTCCGGACACTCGGAATCTTAAGTTTGAAATATTCCTGTTGACCTCTGTTCACTAACCTCTGCTCGTGGAGTAGCTATGGCAACTACCCAGACTGATGCGCGTATGAAGCCGGCGGGCGGCGCGAGTTTGCAACGAAACACACGGACGAACGAGATCGTCGCGATTGCGCTGTTCGCCGTGAGCGCGCTGCTGACGCTCTGTCTCGTCTCATACAACGCGAGCGATCAATCTTGGAACGCGGCGGGCGCTGTCGGAGCGCGCAACTGGATCGGCTCGGTCGGCGCGAATGTCGCCGCCGCGCTCTTCCAGACCTTCGGGCTGGCGGCGATTCTGC
>JBAVPI010000528.1:0-1791 GCA_049692915.1 Pyrinomonadaceae bacterium | reverse complement strand
GACGAACCCGCCGCGCTCGGCGGCGACGAGGGCGGCCCAGACCCCTACACGCTCATCCTCGCCGCGCTCGGCAGTTGCACTTCAATGACCGTCACGCTCTACGCGCGACGCAAAGGTTGGCCGCTGGAGCGCGTCACGGTGCGCCTCCGGCAGGGACGCATCCATGCCAAAGATTGCGCGGAATGCGTGAGCGGCGCGGACGGCTTCGTCCACCGCATCGAGCGCTCCGTGACGCTCGAAGGCGACCTCACGGACGAGCAGCGTGCGCGTCTGCAAGAGATCGCGCATAAATGTCCCGTGCACAAAACGCTGTCCTCCGAGATCGTCATCGCGGACTTGAAGGACTGACACTACTCTCGCTCTTCTTTGAGAAAATTTCATGCGTGGATTTAGCAGCCCTCTCATTATTTTCTCCAGACCGCCACGCACGCGAGCGGCGCAGTGCTCGCCTGCGCGTTTGACTCCGCACTCAATCTCAAATAGAAGCTTACCGGAATCTCTATTTTAATTTGGCCCGTCGAGATAAATTCGATGAAACGTCAGCGCATCCTTTTTGCTTCCATCGCCCTGCTCCTGTTCCTGACTTCATGCAAGTCAGACGCGACCGACGGGTCGCAGAACGCGCCGTCGAACGCTTCCGCCCCGGCGAGCGCCGGAGCGACACCGCCGCCCGGCTCTGAAGAAATCTCGGAAGAGCGATTCAAACAGGATGCGCAGCAGTCGCCCGATGACAGCACCCCGCGCTTCAACCTCGGCAACATCTATCTCGCCGAAGGCAAGAACGCGGAGGCGGTCGAAGAGTTCAAGCTCGTCGTCGCGAAAGACCCGAAGGACGTTGATGCGCTCGCGCGTCTGGGCATCGCTTATTCGTCCCTCAACAAATACGACGAAGCGATTGACGCCTTCCGGCGTGCGCTCGTCGTCACGCCCGACAACGGCGAACTGCACCGCCGCCTGAGCGAAGCATACGAGAAGGCCGGACGCGCGCCGGAAGCCTCGAAGGAGCGCGCGGCATCTCAAAGACTCCAACCCAACGAGGCGGCCAAGGAACTCATCAAGGCGGGCAAGCATCAGGAGGCCGTCGGCGAGTTGCAGAAGGTCGCCAACAAAAACGGCGAGACGTTTTACCTTCTGGGCAACGCCTTTCTTCAGTTAAAGCAGACCCGGCAGGCGGTGGACGCGTATCGTCAGGCCGTCAAACTGAATCCGAAGGACGCGGATTCCTACTTCAATCTGGCTAACGCCTACGACGCTCTCGGCAAGTATGACGAAGAGGTCGAGGCGTTTCGTCACGCGCTCACGCTCAAGCCGAACGACCCGGACGCCTACTTCAACCTCGGCAACGCCTACGGCAAGTTGAACCGCGCGAACGAGGCGATTGAGGCTTACGGTCAGACTCTCAAGCTCAACCCCTCCGACGCGGACGCGCGCTACAGTCTCGGCCTCGTCCTGTTGAAGACGGGGCAACGCGACGCCGCCATCGAGCAGGCAGGCGCACTGAAAACGCTGAACCCCGACTCGGCCATCAAACTTCTCCAACTCATCGGCCAGAGTCCCGCGACGAAATAGAGCACGCTCACACGCAGGCTCAAAAGGATGTACGCCCCGGCTCGAAAGGGCGCGTGCCCTGACACGATTCGTCCGTGTGCATTGGCATGATTTCGTCAATGCCCTCAATCCGCCAGCCGCTCCCGACGACAGGCGCGCCGTTTTGCCGTTGACTTTAACGACCCGTCTGGCATAAAAACATTCGCGTTTAAGAGTTCGACCCCTCGCGACAGCATCCGTAAC
>JBAVPI010000527.1:0-3309 GCA_049692915.1 Pyrinomonadaceae bacterium | reverse complement strand
CCTCACGCGCCGTCGCCCGCCCGCGTCGTGCGAGCAGACTCTCGCCGAGCAGATTTGACCCGGCGGGACGCGGCACGAGTTGAACCCTGACGCGCGGGTCATCGGCGAGCGACGCGGCGACCGAATGCGCGACGAGATGAAGCGCATGACCGCGCATCAAGAGATTCGCGGCGAGCGCGTAGTTGGCCTTGTCCATCCCGCCGCTCCCGTGAAAACCGCCGGCCACCAGCACCCACGGCGCGGCGTCCGGCGCGGGTAGTCCCTCACGCTTCAAGTTCAAATTTTCCGCGTCGCCGTTTGAATCGGACATACCGTGATTGAATCAGACATACTGTCGCGCCGAGATTCGTTCCGCCCGCACGTCGCGCGTCGGCGCGGGCGAGTTGGACGACTCGGCTAGGGACGCTTGCGGCTGGCGGACGGCGATCCATCCGACGCTCAAGAGCAGCAGCGCCGTGCCGGGGATGGATGTCATCAGTCCCGTCCCGATCATGCCCGTCGTGAAGAATGCGGCGCACGCCACCCAGAGCAGCGCGCGACAGAGGAACCACTCTTCGTGCGCGAGCGTCGTCCGCCGCGTGAAGGCCCAGAAGATGAAGCCGACCCACAGGCACAGGCCGAGCACGCCCTGCTCAAGCACGATGCGCGCGTACTCGTTCTCCATGAAATACTCCGGCGGGCGAATGCGTCCCTGCAAAAAGTAGGGGATGCTCGTGCCGCCGCCGCCGAGTCCGTTTCCCATCGGATACTCGACGGCCAAGTCCAGAAAGCTGTCGTTGACGCTCCAGTGAATGCGCTCGCTGACGAAGTCCACGTCTCTCAACGTCATGAAACGCTGCAAGCGTTCTTCGCTCGACACGATCCAACCCATGCCGACGCAAATCAACAGCAGGAGCGCCCAGACGTGCGCCTTCAAACGCCCCGACTTGACGATCACGGCGAGCATCAACGCGAGCACGATGACGGGACTGCGCGCGGCGGCGATAAAGACGCCGAGGACGGTCGCGACCATCGCCGCCATCAACAGGTGACGATGCCAGCGCGCCGTCTCGCGCCGCTCGACCCACGCGCCGAAGAGGAAGGCGAACGTTAAGACCATCGTCCCTGCGTAAGCGTGCGCGCCCGTGAACGTCGAGGGAATGCGCAACGCTTCAGACCTGTCCGGGTTCTCGTAGTTCTCGTCCACGACGCTTTTATAGATCAACTCCGTGACCTGATTCTGCGGGAAGAAGCGCTCGACGCCGAACGTATATTCCGCGCACGCGCACGCGAAGGCGACGAGGTTCAAGACGGCGATGGCGAGCGCCAGTTTGTGCAAGTCAGCGCCCCGCAGCCGCGCGCCGATGAGGACGAACGGCAGCAGGAAAATGTTGCCCCGTAAGCCTACAAGCTGCACGGCGTAATCCTGCACGGGAACGAAGAACAGAATAAACGGCCACGCCATCAGGACGCCGACCCAGATCGTCAACGCCTGTCGCCGTCGCCGCTCCTCGCGGCTTCCCTTCCGGCTCAACTGCGCGAGATAGAGACCGATCACGCCCGCGTCGAAAACGAAGTGCGAAAAAGTTTCGGGCACGTTGGCGCGCACGATGCCGTAGAAGTACCCGACCGTGCAGACGGTCGCCAGCCCCGCGACGAGCGAACGACGCGCGGCGGCATAACAGAAAGCGAAGGCGGCGAGGCAAAGAATGATTGAAACCATCTACGCTACTGTTCCCCTGCCGAGTGCTTTCGTAAAATGCGTGTGACAGGTCTTCATCGCGACGATTCTGATGAGCGGCTCAGCCAGAATCAGTTCATCGCTGAGCGTCGCACCATTGAGTGAATGAACCGCATAGCCGAACTCCCTCAAATGATCGAGCGTCTCCGCCGGGTCGCCGCCCTGTTCGCTGATGATCCGGTGATGGAGTTCGAGAAATAGTACGGGAGCGTTAGCCTGCGTCAGAGTATTCCGACCGCCACGCAACACCGCGGCCTCGTACCCTTCGACATCAATTTTCAGGTGCGTCGGCGTGAGATTGAAATCTTCAACGAGTTGATCGAGGGTGGTCGTGCGCGTCTCCGTCAACTCGCTGGCCGGATGGTCGCCGGGAGCTACCAAATAACCCGCGCCGTTGACGCCTGTTGCGACCATCCGCTGCGCGCCCGTGCTTTCCCCGACCGCCGCCTGAACAATCGTCAGGCGGTCTGACATGCGATTTAGTCTCGACTGAATCTTCAACATTCGCGCGGCAGTCGGCGAAGGGTCAACGGCGACGGCCCTCGCATCGTCGCCTCCGTAGTGGAGCGCGGCGAGACTGAAGAGGCCGAAGTGCGCGCCGATGTCGAAGAGGGACATGCCGGGGCGACAGGTCGCGATGAAGGCGTTGAACTCCGCGACCTGTGCGGGATCATCGTCCTGCGCGAAATAGGCGAAGCGATAAGCCGAAGGATGCGAACGCAAGCGCCAGCCGGGACGCATCTCGATGCGCCGATTCGCTCCGGCCAGATGCTGCGCTTCGTTCCAGACCCACTCGACAGACCTCGCGGGCGAACGCAGCCAATTGCGGAGCGCACGCGGCGTATAAGTTCTGGCAATTCTCTTTGCGGACAAGCTCATCACACCTGAACCAAGACCTCTCTCAGCCGCCCGATCTGTTTCGCAGGCGAGCAAAGCTGCCGCACTCGCGCGGGGCCGCACGCGCCCAACCGCGCGCGGAGTCTTGATTCTCCGAGCAGAGAGCGCAACGCGTCTGCGAGGGCATGCGCGCCTTTGAGATGGACAAGGACGCCGCACGAATCGTTGACGATCTCCGTCGCGCCGCCGATGGCTGTCGTCACGACGGGGAGGCGGGCCAGCATCGCCTCCGTGAAGACGAGGCCGAACGCTTCGGGGCTTGAGTTCGGCTGGCAGAAAACGTCTGCGGCGGCGAGCAGGCGTGGAACGTCCGTGCGCTCGCCCGTGAAGCGCACGCGGTCTGCGATGCCGAGACGCGCGGCCTGACTCTTCAAGCTTTCGAGGTACGCGGCCTCCAGTGGTCGTTGCGCGCCGCCGACCATCCAGCACGTCCAATCCGGCACGTCCTTCATCAACGCCAACGCTTCGAGGTGCGCCCCGTGGCCCTTCAACTCTTCCATGCGGCTGACCTGAATGATGACGACCGCGCGCTCGTCCGTCGCGAGTTCGGCGCGAACCTCCGCGCGTGCGGCGCGTGCGTCAAGGGATGACTCATCCGCCATCGTGACGGGGCAGTAGATGACTTCGGCGCGGATGCCGGGGAAGAGTGTGGACGCGGTGCGCGCCGTGAATTCGCTGTTGCACACGACGAG
>JBAVPI010000526.1:0-4090 GCA_049692915.1 Pyrinomonadaceae bacterium | reverse complement strand
GAACAACATCGAAGTCTATAAGATGATGTCGCCCGGCGTCGTCAACATCACGGCGACGGCGCGCCCGCGCGGATTCTTCGACACGGGCGGGCAGGGCACAGGCTCCGGCTCCGTGATTGACGAAGAGGGGCGCATTCTGACCAACTACCACGTCATCGAGGACGCGGACGCTTTGACGGTCAGCTTCGGCGGCGACAGAACGTTTCCCGCGAAAGTCGTCGGGCGCGACCCCGACACAGACCTCGCCGTCATTCAGGCGACGAACGTCCCGCGCGAATTGTTGCACGTCGTCCCCTTGGGCGATTCGGACAGGCTCTCCGTGGGGCAGAAGGTTCTGGCTATCGGTAATCCGTTCGGACTCAACCGCACGCTCACGACCGGCGTCATCAGCGGCCTCCAGCGTCCCATACAGGCCGAGAACGGGCGCATCATCGAGGGCGCGATTCAGACCGACGCTTCGATCAATCCGGGTAACTCCGGCGGCCCTCTGCTCGATTCGCAGGGGCGGATGGTGGGCATCAACTCGCAGATTTACTCGCGCACGGGCGGCTCGGTCGGCATCGGTTTCGCCATTCCCGCCAACATCGCCAAGCGCGTCGTGCCGCAACTCGTCCGCGACGGGCGCGTCGTGCGACCGAAACTCGGCATCTATCCCGTCAACGTCAGCGACATCCGCAACGTGCGTCTGCCTGTCGAGGCGGGCGTGCTGATTCTTCAACTCGACCCCGGCGGCTCGGCGGCGGCGGCGGGCCTGCGCGCGTTGCAGGAGACGGACGAAGGCGGCGTCGTGATGGGCGACATCATCACGGCGATTGACGGCCAGAAAGTCTCGGATCAGAACGACCTCTTCCGCATTCTCGACAAGCACGGATTCAACGACGTAGTGCCCGTCGAGATCGTCCGCAACGGGCAGCGTTCGACCGTGCAGATTCGCCTCCTGCCCGAACAGCAGCGGCGCGGCGTGCTGCGCCGTTAACAAGTTCATCGAGTCAGCGTGTGAAGGGCGTCGGCATTAAACCGACGCCCTTCGCTTTTTAATCTATGACGGAGACGCGCCACTTTATCAGAGACGCTTACGGCTGGACGTGCAAACGCTGTCGCGCGTCGCGCGACGAGACGACGGCAAGAGCGCCGCACGCCGACACGCTCCCGCGTTTCTTCCGCGAGGGCGAGGCCGAAGAACGTGAACCGTCGCTCTCCTTCCCGCTCGTCGCACGCTGGACGGACGACTCGCACCGCACGCTCGCCTGCCCGCGCTGCCGTATCGAAGAAGACCTCTCGCACGACGACGCCGCGCATGATTGAGGCGCTATCCGTTGCCCAGTAAACGACGCAAATCGGCGATGCGCTTTTCCGGTGCGCCGTAGCGCGTGCGGTAATCCTCGAAGCTGCGACGGATGACATCAAACGCCTCGTCGCGATGATAGACCTCGGCAATCTCGACGCGTCGCGGGGCTTCGTGCGGCAGTTGTTTGTACGTCAGGAAATAGTGTTGCAGGCGCTCGATCAAACCCGCGGGGACTTCGCTCACGTCGTTGATGTGCCCGTAGGCCACGTCCTTTTCCAGCACGGCGATAATCTTGTCGTCGGCCTCCGTGCCGTCAATCATGCGCAGTCCGCCGACGGGACGGGCGCGCACGAAAAAATCGCCGTGCGCGACGGGCTTCTCCGTCAGGATGCAGATGTCGAGCGGGTCGCCGTCGCCGCGTATGCCGGAAACGCCGCAACGCTGCTCGCAGAGTTCGGCCACTCTCTCGCCGCAGAAGGTTTGCGGGACGAAGCCGTACAGAGTAGGCGGAAAGGACGAGAAGCGTTGCGGGCGGTCAAGGCGCAGGTGGCCCGAAGGCTTGTCGAGTTCATACTTGACGGCGTCGGTCGGCACGATCTCGATGTAGGCGTTGATGAGTTCCGGCGCGCCCTCGCCGGGCGAGACGCCGTGCCACGGATGCGATTGGAACAGGACTCCGAGCAGATCGTGCAGGGCTTTGTCGTCATCGGACATCGCTTTATCCTTCCGCGCCGTAAAATCGGCGACCGTGCTAATTCGCGTGTGTTAAAATTCGCGCGCCCGTCGTTGGATTATAAAATTCGCTCGCCCGTCGTCGAATTATGAGAGCCGCGCCAGTGCCGTGTCCAACGTCTCGCGATGCCTTGAAGTCGAACTCTTTCCTGTCAAACCGGATGTCCACCGCCACCACACAAACGCGTGTTATCAACGATGCAGCCGAATCCGGCAGCCGCGTTATCAGCCTGCGCTGGATCATCGGTGCGCGCGATGATTTGCTGTGGTTCGTCGGCTCGGTCGCGACGAGTTACCTGCTGCTCGCGCTCTACGTGTGGGGCTTTCTGCCGCTCGTCTGGATGACGTTGACGTGGGCCGTCCTGATTGACGCGCCGCACGTCTTCGGCACGTACTCGCGCACCTACTTCGACCGCGAAGAGCGTGGCGCGCGCAAGCGTCTGCTCATCGGCTCGCTCGTCTTCTTCCTCGTCGGCCCCGTGTTGGTGCTGGCGGGCGCGGGGTCAGTCTTCTTCTTCGTCGCGGCTTTGTGGGCCTACTACCATCTCGTCAAACAGCACTACGGTTTCATGGTGCTCTACAAGAAGAAGAACGCAGACCTCGCGCGCGCAGACAACGCGCTCGACCGCGCATTTCTGCTGCTCGCCTTCACTTACCCGTTCGTCTCGTTCGTGGCGCACGACCCGGAAGCGTTGCGACAAGTGCCGCCGGCGCTCGCCGGTGTTCTCGGCGTGCTGGAAAAAGTTCTGCTGGCGACAACCATCGTCGCCGCGCTCGCGTGGGTCGGCAGACAAGTCTTTCGCGCGTGGACGCGGCTGCCGCTCGACGTGCCGAAGTATTTACTGCTCGCGGCTGCGATTCCGATGCACTGGGTCGTGCTGCTGACGCCGATGCCGCACAAGCCCATCGCCATCGTCGCCATCCTGACCATCTATCACAACTTTCAATATCATCGCCTGATCTGGTTTCACAATCAGAAGTACGGCAACCCTGACGGCGGGGGGCGCGCACGCTACGGCGCGGCGGAGCTAATCAGCCGTCGTTTGATTTACTACGTCGCGTTCGGCGTCCTCTTCGGCATCTGGTATCAAGTGCCGCGCCAGTACGCCAACCAACTCATGCGCTCGCAGGCGGCGGGGCCGGACACGTTGACGCAAATCTTCTCCGCCTTTCTCTGGGGCTACGCGCTGACGCACTATTATCTCGACTCAAAAATCTGGCGCGTGCGCCGCGACCCGTCAATCGGCAAAGCCCTGCGCATGAATCAGGACTAAGCGGCGACACGCGCGGCCCCTCAGTCTGCGCTCAACACTTGCGCGCATCCTCCCCCGTCAAGCCAAGACACACGAAGAAGAGAGGCGCTTGAACTTAAATAGTTCGAGCGCCTCTCTTCGTTTTAAGCTCTCCTGCCGTTCGTGTTTTAAGGAGCGAAGTAGCCGGTCACGTCAGCGATGAAGTGCAGGGTGGTGAGCGCGTAGATGTTGAATGCGCCATCCGCGCCCAAGCCCACCGTGAAGGCGTTCGGCACGATCTGGCCGGGCACATAGTTGAGATTCGAGACGGGAGGCCGCGTCGCGCCGGAAGGATAGAGCGTGACGAACCCTGAGCCTGCGCCCGCCGTGTTGTTGACCACGGTAGCGTTGCCGACGACGGCCTGCGCCGTCGCGGGGATAGTCACCGCGCCGCAGGTGACGCGCGCGAGTTCCGTCCGCACGCTGTCGCCGTTAATGGCAGCGCCGGGATTGTCACAGGCGGATTGACCCGGCCTCGTGTCGAGAAGTCTGGCCGGGGAAGCGAGCGGATAATAGAGCAGACCAGCTGCGCCGTTCGAGTCGGCGGCGGCGGTGTCGCTGTAATAGCCCGTGATGTCGGCGATGAAGTGGAGCGTCGTAAAGGCGTAGATGTTGAATGCGCCGTCTGCGCCGAGTCCCGTCGTGAAGGCGTTCGGCACGATCTGGCCGGGCACGTAGTTGAGATTCGATACCTGTGGCCGGGTGGCATTCGATGGGTAGAGCGTGACGAATCCTGAGCCGCCAGCCGCGTCGTTGACGAGCGTGGCGTTGCCGACGA
>JBAVPI010000525.1:0-8033 GCA_049692915.1 Pyrinomonadaceae bacterium | reverse complement strand
GTCTATCACGGCATGGAAGCCGGGAATCAACCACTCGCCACGGCGCACGCTGGCCGCCACGTAAACGAGCGCGAGGCGGTCGAGTTGCGCGTCGGTGAAGCCGGGGTCGGGCGACACCGCGTCACTCCCGTGCGCGTCCAAATGGCGCGGCTGAATACTCTCGACGCCGAGAAACAGACCGCGGCGGCTGACGCTGCGCAACTCGAACTGCGTCGAACGAAAGGGCACGCTGAAGTCGTGGCCCGTCGCCGACTGGCCGAGGCGATTGATGAAGACGTGCGCGACCGGATTAGCCTTGCGCGGAGGCAGAAACCTGCCGAGGTTGTTGCCTGACCACGCGGGCGTATCCATTCCGGTGGGCGGAAACGTCGCACCGACTGGAACGGGGTCGCTCGTGTCGTGGATGATGAAGTAGCGCGCCGGAACGTGCGCGTTCGTCTGCGAGACAGGGCCGGAGAGCGCGCCGCCGATCTCCGATTCGTTGATGCCGTGTGCGGTGAGAAAGGCTTTGAGCGAGGTCTTCGTGATAGTCGTCCGCTGGCCGATCAAACGCTCAAGCGGGTCGGGCAGCGTGGGCCGCGCCGCGCCGACGATGCCTGACTTGGCGACGGGCCGCAGCAGGCATTTCGCCTGTTCGAGCGGCGGCCCGCTGAAACTGCACGGACGCGCCTCCTGCGCACGCGCGGGCTGCGACCAGCCGGGGAACGTCAATGCCAGAGCGACGCCGAGGAGATATTTCGCGGGGACAAGAGTTCGCATGCTTTTACCTCCAACATATTGAAACTCGTCTTACATTGGTTATGAGCAAAGCCGGTGTTTCATTTCATCATTCCGAGGCGGGCAGGCTCGAACACGTCTCGCGTATTCCGAGCAAGGCGATCAAATCTGAAAGCCGCGCACCTTCTCGACCTTCTTCGGCTGGGACGGCTCGGCGAGAAGGGCGGAATCCTGCGCGCGGTGCTGGCGCTCGTCTTTCGTGTGCCATCTGGCCCACTCGGCGGGCGCGTCGAAAGTCTCGCCGCCGTGTTTGGTGATGCGCTCGCGGACGCGGCACATGACGGGCGTGTTCACGCCGACGCCTGAGATGACCGCCTGCCCTTTCGTCAGCGCGGGCAGTTCGGCGAGCAGTTGACGGCCAGTGCCTTCCACGGACTTCGCCACCGTGTCCTGATCCACGGGGTTGACGATGCGCATGATGATCTGCGTCATGCACTGCGAGAGCACGTCCTGATCGAGCTTGCCGGGCCGCTGCGTAATCAGCCCGATGCCGACGCCGAACTTGCGACCCTCGGAGAGTATCTGCTTGAGAACGTTCGTCGAGACCACGGTCTGACCGGCGGGAGCGAAGCGGTGCGCCTCTTCGAGCAGCGTGAAGACGGGATAGGGAAGGAAGCTGTCCGAGTGCGGCTCGGCCTCGCCGCGCACGGTCGCCATGCGCGCCTTGTTGACGCGCCGCAGAAGTGTGGCGACGACGACCTGCTGCTCGTTCTGCTCGATGTCGGAGAGTTGCAGGACGGTGCAGCGTCCCGGCTGGAACAGTTCGTTGAGCGGGATGTGCTCGCTGTCCGAGAAGATCGAGCCGGCCTTATCGAAGCGCGAGTCCATGCGCCACAGGAGCGCGTCAATCGAACCGACATTGCCGCCGGAGCCGCGATCTTCGTCGCCGAACTTTTCTTCCGTCACCGCGTCGCGCAGGTCGTGATAGCCCCACAGCCCGCGCTCGCCGCGCTCGCTCGCCGTGAGCTTTTTGTAAGCCTGCGAAAGATAGTGGAGCATCTTGTCCGAAGTGCCTTCGGGCAAAAGGTACTTGATGTCGGCCTCGGTCAACGAAGAGAAGCGCACCTTGACGCGGTCGTGGGTGAAGATTTTGACTTCCGGTTGATAGTCGTCCGCGTCGTCGTGAAAGCGACTGTCGTCTTCAATCGAGCGGAGCGTGTCGTACTCGCCGTGCGGGTCAACGATGAGCACGGATGCGCGGTTGTGCGGCATCATCAACTCTTCCACCAGCACGCCCGCCGTGTAGGATTTGCCCGAACCCGTCGAGGCGAGAATCGCGAGATGCGTCGAGACGACATCTTTAATCGAGAGCACGACGGGAACTTCGCCTGCTTCGCGCGTCAGGAGACTGCCGACGTGCGCCGCGCCGGTCTCGCCCGCGTGACGCGGCGAAAGCACGTTCGAGAGAGTTTCGGACGAGGCGAGAAACACGCCGTCGCCCGGCTGCGGCGGAATGCGCGGGTTGACGAAGTCGCCGAGGCGTCGGCTGAAGTAGCCCACCGTCTCGACCGTGATCTCGTAGAGTTCGCAACCCTCGCCGTCTAGTCCGATCAGCGCCGAGACGATTGAAGGTGGCGTTTCCGGGTCGGACATGAAGGCGTCGGGCAGATTGCGCACCAGCCTTCGCGACGTGATGTTGCCGATAATCTGTCGCTCTTCGTTGCCGTCGTGCGCCGTGTAATAGACGAACTCGCCGATGCGCGCCCGCCGGTTGTCAGCCGTGATGAACAGGTACTCGTGCGGCAACTCGCCCGGCCCCTTCACCGTCCCCGTGAGTGTGTCCGTCGAGTGGCTTTTGTCTTCCATAGTAAAGTGTTATTTCTTTGTTTCCTAGTCAGCTTTATCTTCTCATGTCGGCGGCTTCCCAAATTTTTCGTCGATGAAGAATGTCACCCTTAAGGCGAATGATTCTACTAATTCCATGTTAGAGACAACACCGTCAAATGCTTGCGATTGTCGGAGGGTGGCCCTGTTCAGTTCTTTAGTGATGTTTTGATTCCTTATTGACAAAGTGTTGTCTCTACATCCTATAAGACTCGCTTTCGCCGGCCCAATTATGCCCAGCATCTCTGATAAGGAATTACGTAAATTGACAATTTCCTTAACGTCATCACTGAATTCAGGGTTAGCAAACGACACATAGGCTGAATAGCTTTCGTCCAATACCTGAGTATTACTTTCAAACTTTGGCAGTAAAATCTCCACTTGCTTTGAGAAGGTGTTCATGTCGGACGCAGCAAGCAACGTAAATTTCTTAACATCGCTTGCCTTTACTCCTCCTCGCTTCTTCTTTAGTTGCTCGATGCGAGAGGTGTGTTGATTCAATTTAGCACCTATAGCTCTGGTAGCTTCATCAAGCGTTGAAATTATGGCGGTCAGTTCATTGGTTGCTTCCACTCCTTCCGTCAAATAGTCGAGAAGTCCTTTTTCACCCTCACTTTCAAGACTCTCTACAACAACGGGTTTTATATCCACTTTCTTGTCATTAGGGACGTAATCCTCACGCTGCCAAGGAAAAGGTTCAGCGTCAGGATAATTCTTTTGGTACTCGGCCAGTTCTTCACCTGTCAGCGAATACCATTCATCATAAGCATATCGCCTGAAGAATTCGGCAAGACGCTCACGGAAGTGTTGGTTGGCGACATCGTTCAGCCGACCCTTGCGGAAACTGATGAGGCGTTCAAGGGCTATTCTGGGAATGCGGATGGGGGTGAGAAAGTCTGCTCCCATCTTTTCGCTAAAACTTAGTTTTTCGTCTGCTGGGAGATAAAACCACTTCTGATTGATGCGGGCGTGCTGTGTGATGAGGGGAACCCACTTTGATGCTTTGCTTGTGTCTCTGCTTTTGCGCTCAACGTTCCGGAATGGCCGGACTTCAAACAGTGTGATGTTAGGGGCACGGAGGGCGTCACACTCCTGCGTGCCAACGATGGCTATTGTTGGGCGGACAGATATTATTGCGCTGACATTTTCACCCGCAGAGGCAAACTTCTCCCAAGGCAAGGACTGAACACTGCCTTTGTCGTCTATGACCAATAATTCGTCATCAGGGAGGTCAAGAATAGGTATGCCAATGAAGATGTCGCCTTGTCTAACAGGTGACGATGGTTCTGGGAATTCGTAGATCATTCCTCAACCCTATAATCGTACCAGCGTTTTGCTTCTTCTTCAGAGTATAGGATTTGCGCCTGCTGGGCCTTTTCACTGGCCTCGAACGCTTTACGGCGGGCCTCAGAAATAGTCATAGTACATGGTTGATTTTCACGCTTAACTTTGGACTTGCTTACCACTTGTGCGCCGCGTTCTTTTATAGTCATAGCTGGTCAAGCCTCTATCAGCCAGTTTATTAGACAGATGAATAATAGCATGAGGTTAAAGTTACCTAAAAAAGGCTTTCTCGTGCCGATGGGCGGATGCCCCGTGGGATTCAAGAGGGTGAGTATAGCACGCGAAACAGAGTGAAGATAAAAAGGGGCGGAGGTTTAACCCCGCCCCCTCATCTCATAACTTTCGTCATGAGGTCGCATCGGCATCCTCACCCTACCAATGCGGTGACGGGCACATCCAGCACCCGTCCGATGGAAACGCCTTATATCACACGTTCTTTTCGTCTCCAAACCTTTTTTTTAGCCTCCCTGCCTGAAAGATAAAGCCCTGAGTGGGAACATTCGTGCTCCGAGCGCCGGTTTTCCTGCTTCAAACACGAGCTTTCGTGTCCGCAGGTGGAGCTTCTTTTCGGTTGGAAAGCACGAAAAATCCGCCATAAAGGCATGGTTTAAGAGAAAATCCTATCTCTCCCGCCTCTGCGGTTGATGCTGTAGAAAATCCGTTTGCATAACAATAAGTGCAAGTGTTAAAATCCGTTTGCCGGATTTCGACGGCTGACAGAAGACACCTTTTTCCTTACAGGCTCAATTTTCACAGCAAATCTTTTTGGTCGCGCGGAAACCTCTTGCGGCGGGGTTGCTGCCCGATCCACTCAAATCCATGAACGTCCTTATCACAGGAGGCGCGGGTTTCGTCGGCTCGAACCTCGCACTCAGTTTCAGGGAGCAGAATCCCGGCGCGCGCGTCGTGGCCTTCGACAATTTACGTCGGCGCGGAGCGGAACTTAACCTCCCCGTCTTCAAAGAGCGCGGCATCGAGTTCGTCCACGGCGACATACGCAACCCGCACGATCTCGAAGACCTCGCGGGCAACTTCGACATCCTCATCGAAGCTTCGGCGGAACCGAGCGTCCTCGCAGGCATCAACAGTTCTCCCGCCTATCTCCTCCAGACGAATCTGCTCGGAACTCTCAACTGCCTCGAATGGGCCAGACGCCGCGCACCCGATCTGGTCTTCCTCTCGACCTCAAGGGTCTATTCAATCGCGCCGCTCAAAGCCATCAACCTGCGGGAAGCGCCCACGCGTTTCGAGATCGCGAGGGAGGAAGAAGCCTCGTGCGGCGTCAGCGCGTCCGGCATCAACGAGGAGTTCCCCACGCACCTGCCGCGCTCGCTCTACGGCGCGTCGAAGCTCGCTTCGGAAATGCTCATACAGGAGTACGTCGCGACGTACGGCATGCGCGCCGTTATCAATCGTTGCGGCGTCATTGCCGGGCCGGGACAGTTCGGCAAGGTGGATCAAGGCGTCTTCACGCTCTGGGTCGCCAACCACTTTTTCAACAAGCCACTCAAGTACACGGGCTTCGGCGGCGAGGGCAAGCAGGTGCGCGACCTGCTTCATCCCGCAGACCTCTTTCGCCTCATCACGAAACAACTCGACACGCTCGACACCTGTTCGGGCGAAGTCTTCAACGTCGGCGGCGGGCATCAAATCTCCACGTCCCTGCGCGAGTTGACGGGCCTCTGCCGCGAGGTGGTCGGCAATCGTGTCCCTATCGTTGAAGAACAGGAAACGGCGTCAGTAGATATTCCGCTTTATATCTCCGACTACGCCAAGGCCGCGCGCGTCTTTGATTGGCGACCAGCGCATGACGTGACGGCCATCGTCAGAGACATTCATCGCTGGCTCCGGCTGAACGAAACTCAACTCAAACCCATCTTCGTCTAAACAGGGAGAAACTCATCCATGTCCGTCGCGATCATCACGGGTTCGTCCGGTCTCATCGGCAGCGAGACGGCGTCCTTCTTTCACGAGCGCGGCCTGCGCGTCGTCGGCGTTGACAACAACATGCGCGAATACTTTTTCGGCGCGGACGCTTCGACCGGCTGGAACACCTCGCGGCTCACACAATCCCTGCGCAACTTCGAGCATCACTCGATTGACGTGCGCGACGTGGAGTCGGTCAACAAACTTTTCCGGCGCTACGGCGCGGACATCTCCGTCGTCGTCCACACGGCGGCGCAGCCGAGCCACGACTGGGCCGCGCGCGAACCCTTCACGGACTTCACCGTCAACGCCAACGGCACGCTCGCCATGCTCGAAGCCACGCGGCAGTTCGCGCCCGACGCGACCTTCATCTTCACTTCGACGAACAAGGTCTACGGCGATACGCCGAACACGCTCCCACGCGTCGAACTGGAAACGCGCTGGGAACTCGACCCCGCGCATCCTTACGCCGCGCACGGCGTTGACGAACTGATGTCGGTTGACCAATCCAAGCACAGCCTGTTCGGGGCGAGCAAGGTGGCGGCGGACGTGCTCGTGCAGGAGTATGGAAATTATTTCGGGATGCGCACGGGCGTCTTTCGCGGCGGCTGTCTGACCGGGCCGTCGCATTCGGGCGCGGAACTCCACGGCTTCCTCGCCTATCTCGTCAAATGCGTCGTCGCGGGCACGCCGTACACCGTCTATGGCTACAAGGGCAAGCAGGTGCGCGACAACATCCATGCTTACGATCTCGTCAACGCCTTCTGGCACTTCTTCCAAAATCCGAAAGCGGGCGCGGTCTATAACATGGGCGGCTCGCGCCACAGTAACTGTTCCGTGCTCGAAGCGATTCGCTGTGCGGAAGAGATTTGCGGCAAGCGTTTGAACTACACCGTCTCGGACGAAGCGCGCTCCGGCGATCACATCTGGTGGGTCAGCGACGTGCGCAAGTTCAGGCGTGACTACCCGCAATGGGAATATCGCCACGACCTCATCAGTTGTCTCACGGAGATCGCCGAGGCGACCGAGAAAAGGATGTGCGTGCCCGCCTGATGAAACTCTCAATCGTCATCCCCGCACACAACGAAGAAGCGTGCATCGCGGCGACGGTGCGCGACCTCTACACGCAACTGTGCGCCGAAAGAATCGAGCATGAGATTCTCGTCGTCAACGACAACTCGTCCGACTCGACCGAAAGCATCCTGCGCGACCTGCGCGCCGACGTGCCGACGCTCCGTCACGTCAACAACAGCCCGCCGCACGGCTTCGGCTTCGCGGTGCGCAGAGGGTTGGAGGTCTTCACCGGCGACGCCGTCGCGATCTATATGGCCGACGCCTCCGACCGGCCTGAGGATTTGATTCGCTACTTTCGCACGCTGCAAAGCGAAGACGTTGATTGCGTCTTCGGCTCGCGTTTCATGCGCGGCGGGCGGACAATTGATTATCCGCGCCCGAAACTCGTACTCAACCGCTGCGCCAATCTTTTCATACAGGCCCTCTTCGGCCTGCGCTACAACGACGTGACGAACGCCTTCAAGCTCTACCGTCGCGCGGTCATCGAAGGCTCGAAGCCGTTCCTCAGCCACCACTTCAACCTCACGGTCGAACTCCCTCTGAAAGCGATTGTGCGCGGCTACACTTACGCCGTCGTGCCGAACCACTGGATCAACCGCAAAGCGGGCGTCTCAAAGCTGAGGATTCAGGAGATGGGTTCGCGCTATCTCTTCATCGTGCTTTATTGTTTCATCGAGCGCTGGCTCTCGAAGGGCGATTACCGGCGCGAGACGCAAGACAGGCGCGCGACGCTGGCCGCGACGATGCCGGTCGGCGCGAAAGAGTTGGGACGGGCCAACTGAAATTTTACGTCGAGTTGAACTGAACTGATTTTCGTAGCGAGTTGAACCAAACGCATGTCCGCTGAAGTCGAAACTGTCGAACGCCTTGAAGGAGCGGTTGACGAACTCTACCGGCAACGCTTCCCGTCGGAAGTGCTCGCGCGGCGCGACGCCGTGTGGAAAGTGCTGTGCGGAAGTTGGCTGTCGCGCTACGTCGCGCGCGACGCGGAGGTGCTCGAAGTCGCCGCAGGCTACTGCGAGTTCATCAACAACATCAAGGCCGCGGGGCGCTATGCCGTGGACATCAACCCGGAGACTGCCGCGCAC
>JBAVPI010000524.1:0-4331 GCA_049692915.1 Pyrinomonadaceae bacterium | reverse complement strand
TATGCTCGAACGCCTGCGCGAACTCAATCCGCACTCCGCACGCTCGCTCGTCGCCCGCCTGCTCGAAGCTCAGGGACGCGGCTTCTGGAAAGTAGAAGCGGACATGCTCGAACGCTTGCGCGACATTTTTTCGGGGCTGGAAGATTATCTTGAAGGAATCGCTTGATAAGGACGACGCGTCCTCGTCACGGGGTTGAATTATGCCGTCACGCGCTTAAATTATGAAGATCGTCGCACTCTACGTCGGCTCAAGTCTTCTCTCGCCTTTGCGCGCGGCGGAGGGTGAGATCAATCGTCTCTACAAATTGGACTTGAGCGTGTGCGCTTATAACTTCGGCGACGCACTGACGGAAAGCGTGTGGCGCGAAGTCGAGCGCGACGTGAACGAGGCCGAGATCGTTTTCGTCTTTCACGTGACTGACGGCGAGAACGCCGCGCGGCTCATCCCTCTGCTCAGACGCCGCGAGGCGGGGCGCGGCGGTGCCGTCATCGTCATCAACTGCATGCCCGACCTGATGCGACAGACGCGGATGGGCAAGCTGCGCTTCGGCGGTGATGCGACGGTTGCTGATGAAGCGAGCGAGGGCGTAGAGAAAGAGACGGGTGTGTCGGCGGCTTCGGAGAGACGCACGCGGAAACTTTTGAGAAGCGTCGGCTCGTGGATGAGTGAACAGGTGCGCGCGCGCCGGGGCAAGGGCGGCCACGGGCCTCAATATCTGCGTTACGTCGAACGACTGCCCGCGCTCCTGCGCTTCGTGCCGGGGGCGGGCCGCCTGCGCGACGTGAAAAATTATCTGTATCTCTTCACCTATTTCCTCCAGCCGACGCCCGCCAACATTCGCTCGATGCTGCTCTACGCCGTCAAGCACTACTCGGCGGGCGGGCAATCTTTAAGGACGAAAATCGAAATTACGCCGCCGGAAGCGATGCCTGCGGTCGGACTCTACCACCCGGATGCTCCGGCCATCTTCAGCACGTTCGATTCTTACAGCACATGGTACGCGCGTCGCGACGGCGCTCCGCCGCTCGATCCGTCAAGCACAGTCGGATTGCTGCTGATGCGCCCGCAGATCGTCAGCGGGTCGCACCGTCATTATGACGAACTGATACGCACGATTGAGAGCGAAGGGTTGGCCGTGCTGCCAGCCATCTCAACATTCATGGACAACCGCGAGGCGTGCCGCGCCTTCTTCATTGACGAAGACGGAGGCGCGACAAAAAAGGGCGGACGGAAAACCGCGAACCGGGCGGGTGGACTAGAGACGAAGTCAATTAATAACGTGACGAAGTCAATTGACGTGACGAAGTCAATTAGCGATGTGACGAATAGCAATGTAACGAAGTCAATTAGTGATGTGGCGAAGTCAGGGACGTGTGTGACGAAGTCAAGGGTGAGTCAGATCGTGTCGCTGACGGGCTTCAGTTTTGTTGGCGGCCCGGCGATGAACGACAGCGAGGCGGCGGTCGAGTTTCTCAAAGACCTCAACCGACCGTTTCGCTCGGCGGTCAGCCTAGACGTGCAGACCATCGAGAGTTGGCGCGATTCGTGGACGGGCTTGAACCCCGTGCAGGCCGGAATGCAGATTGCCATCCCGGAAATTGACGGGGCGACGGAGCCGTTCGTCTATGGCGGGATGCCTGCGGACGGTTCGGAGCCGCTGCCGCTCGCGGATCGCTGCCGTCGCATCGCGCGTCGCCTGCGCCGTTGGAATACGTTGCGGACGGCGAAACCCTCCGACATCAAAATCGCGCTCGTCGTTTTTTGTTTCCCGCCGAACAAGGGGAATCTGGGGACGGCTGCCGAACTCGAAGTGTTTGCGAGCGCGTGGGAAATGCTCAAGCGTCTGCGCGCGGAAGGCTACACGGTGGAAGTGCCGCGCGACGCGGACGAATTGCGCGGGCAGTTGATCGGCGGAAACTCGGAGAGCTTCGGCGCGGTCGCCAACGTCGCGTATCGCATGAGCGCGGACGAGTACGAGCGCCTGTGTCCATACGCGAAAGATATTGAAACTGACTGGGGGCCTGCGCCGGGCACGATCAATTCGTTCGGGCGCGACGTGCTCGTCCACGGTATTAAATCGGGCAACGTCTTTATCGGCGTGCAGCCGAGCTTCGGCTACGAAGGCGACCCGATGCGAATGTTGATGGCGAAAAGCGGCTCTCCGCATCACGGCTTCGCCGCGCTGTACACGTATCTTGAAAAAGTTTTCGCGGCGGATGTCGTCGTCCATGTCGGCACGCACGGCGCGCTCGAATTCATGCCCGGCAAGCAAGTCGGACTCTCCGGCGAATGCTGGCCCGACCGTCTCATCGGCGAACTTCCGCACGTGTACATCTACAGTGTGAACAACCCCTCGGAAGGCTCAATCGCGCGTCGCCGTTCTTACGCGGAGTTGATTTCATACCTCACGCCGCCGGTCGAAGACGCGGGCCTGTATCGCGAGTTGACATCTTTCAAAGAGTCGCTGGCATCCTACAGGCTATCCACGGACGAGTGTGAACGCGAAAAGCTCTACGCTGTGATCGAGGAGCAGGCCGCCGCGTTGCACTTTGAATTAACCTAGCGCGAGCGTTCCGACAAACACGGGGGAAGTAATGAAATTCAAAAGAGCCTCTCTGTTTTTTGTTCTGGCGTTGACGGTCTGTCTCTCGACGAGCCTGACGCGCCATTCAGCGAGTCGGACGGCGACGGCAACATCCCTGCAAGATGCCGGTGTGGAACTGCCGAACATCGTTCTCAACTCTCCTGTGACGGGTCTTTCGCAGCCTGTCAGCATCACACACGCGGGCGACGGCAGTGGGCGACTGTTCATTGTCGAGCAGGGCGGGCGCATACGCATTATCAAAAACAACGCCGTGCTGCCCGCTCCGTTTCTGGATATCTCTAACCGTGTCAGCACGGGTGGCGAGCGCGGTTTGCTCGGCCTCGCGTTCCCGCCCGCCTACGCGAGCAACGGACGATTTTACGTTAATTACACGAACGCTGCGGGCGACACGGTGATCGCTCGATACCGCCGGAGCGTCTCGAACCCAGACCTCGCCGACGCGGGCAGCGAGGGCATCGTCCTGACCATCGCGCAACCCTTCGCGAATCATAACGGAGGGCAACTCGCCTTCGGGCCACGCGACAATTTTCTCTACATCGGCATGGGCGACGGAGGCGACGCGGGCGATCCCGGCAACCGTGCGCAGAATACAAATATGCTGCTGGGAAAACTGCTGCGCCTCGATGTCGAGTCGGGGCAACCGGCCACCTACAACATTCCCGCCAGTAACCCTTTCGTCAATCGCGCTGGATTCCGTCCCGAAATCTGGGCCATAGGACTTCGCAATCCGTGGCGCTTCTCCTTCGACCGGCAGACCGGCGACCTCTACATCGCCGACGTGGGGCAGGGCAGTTGGGAAGAGTTGAACTTTCAACAGGCGAATGATTCGGGCGGCGAAAATTACGGCTGGCGCATCATGGAAGGGATGCATTGTTTCAATCCCACAAGCTGCTCGGCTGTCGGCCTGACGCTTCCCGTGTGGGAATACAATCACGCGCTCGGCTGTTCCGTGACGGGCGGCTACGTCTATCGCGGCGCGGCCTTTCCGAGAATGCAGGGCCTCTATTTTTACTCTGACTTTTGCAGCGGGCGCATCTGGGCGCTCCATCGCGAAGGCGCGAGTTGGGTGAACACGCAACTGCTGGACACGACGCTCTCCGTCTCCACTTTCGGCGAAGACGAGTCGGGCGGACTCTACCTCGCAGACTATAACGGCGGCACGATCTACACCGTCGCCGACCAGACGCCCACACCCACGCCGACCCCGACACCCTCTGCGCAGGCGACCATCGGGTTCAGCGCGCCGCAGTTTGAAATTTCGGAGGGAGGCGGAAGCGCCGTCGTGACGGTCACGCGCACCGCCCAGCCCACACAGAACGGCACGGACTCAGTTGACTACACAATCGCCGACGGCTCGGCCAAACAAAAGTCCGACTACACGCTCGTCGCGGGCCGTCTGGTCTTCGGCCCCGGCGATGTCTCTAAAACAATTTCCGTCCCCGTCACCGAAGACGCGTTCCTTGAAGGAGACGAGTCGGCGACGCTCGCCCTCAGCAATCCGTCGAGCGGTGCGAGGCTCGGCGCGCAGGGCACGGCGACTCTCTTAATCAGGGACAACGACATTGTTAACGGGTCGTCGAACCCGATTGACAATCCAGATAATTTCGTCAGCCAGCACTACCATGATTTCCTAAACCGCCAGAGCGATGCCGACGGCCAAAATTTCTGGACGGCTCAGATTCTCGCCTGCGGCGGTCAGCCGTCGTGCGTCGAAGAGCACAGGCA
>JBAVPI010000523.1:0-1954 GCA_049692915.1 Pyrinomonadaceae bacterium | reverse complement strand
GTGCGGCATCGGGCCGGGGAGCATCTGCACGACGCGCGTCGTGACGGGAGCGGGCGTCCCGCAAATCACGGCGATTAACAACTGCGTGGGAGCGGCGCGCGGGACGGGCGTCCCCGTCATCGCCGACGGCGGCGTGAAATTCTCAGGCGACGTGGCGAAGGCGATTGCGGCGGGCGCTGACGTGGTGATGATCGGCTCGCTGTTTGCCGGGACGGAAGAGTCGCCGGGCGAGTTGATTCTCTTTCAGGGCCGCTCCTTCAAAGCTTATCGCGGCATGGGATCAATCGGCGCGATGCGCGAAGGCTCGCGCGACCGCTACGCGCAGGAGTCAATCGAGATCGAATCGAAACTCGTCCCCGAAGGCATCGAGGGCCGCGTTCCCTACAAGGGGACGCTCGCCGACATGGTGACGCAACTCGTCGGCGGCCTGCGTGCGGGCATGGGCTACACGGGCTGCCGCACGATTCACGAATTTCAGGAACAGACGCGTTTCGTCCGTATCAGCGCCGCCGGCCTTAAAGAGTCGCACGTCCACGATGTCATCATCACGAAGGAAGCGCCGAACTACAGGCTGGAATAATTATTTTGACTATGAATCAGTAGAAGACGGACAGCTATCTAAGGATTCCAGATAGCCAAGCGTAAAATTAAATCGCCGGGAGTGTGCCTACCAATTAGCTCAAAATCTTCCCTGTTACGAGTGGCTACGCCGTGCCCATGCGCTAGGGCCGTTGCGGCAATGAGTGCGTCCAACAAAGTATCTTTGGGAATGCTTTTGGGTAATCGCGGGACTAGGTAGGCGGCTATCTTAGCAGCATCCTGATTAAACGGAAGTACCATGCAAGAGTTAATTAACCCATCTGTCTTTGCGCGATCAAGTCTGGTTCGTTCTGCATCTCCCTGAGCTTTTAACAGCACATTCTCGAACCCGTAAAGCACCTCATAAACAGTCATTGCGCTTAGAGCAGGCAGAAGTTTAAGCCTTGATTGATAAGCACCGATTGCCTCCAAAATTCCGGACTTCTGATAGCGCCACGCAGTCAAAATGTTGCTGTCTAAAACAAGAGATGTTTCAGCGAATGCAGGCCCAGCCGCCATTATTTACTCTCCATCCGAATCGCCAATGAGAAACGTCTCACCTATTTCGGGGCGGGCTGTAATTTCCTTTTTTTCCTCTTTGGTTAGGCCAGCTAACGTCGCAGCAGCGAGAGCGTGATAACGTTCAACGATGGCTACATCAAGATGTGACTCTAGCTCCACCATTTTTTGAATGTTTGTGTCCCATAAGGTTGCGGGCGGCTGTGGTACTCCGAAAAAATCGTATCTAACTTGACCACTTGCAGAGCGAATGACAATCGGAACTACCCGCCCGTCACTTTTAAAGATTTCTTTTTGGACTGTCTCAAAATTTTCTATGCATGCATCTTGAATAAGCATACCTCTTTGACCAAGTTCAATCAGATGCCCGAATAGTTGCAGGTTGAACGGGTCAGGGCCAATGGGGATGATCGTCTCTGTTCTAAGGCGTAGCAAAGTATCGGCCCCCTCTTTAGTTGCGGGAAAGTACACCGTAATGCTATTCACAGGCCAAACAAACGAACGTTCAATTATTGCGTGATACACGAGCGCAATGTCATGCACCTCAGCCCCGGAAATATCAACTGGAAGATGAAATTCGTGGCCAATAGTTCGCTCGATCACCATGACACGGTAAGCAATCTGTCGCCGACGTAGCATATAGCTGACATCCAGTAGCGGCTCATCAAATCCTAGAATTACATCAAGCTGAATGTCAGGGATGCGCAAATGAACATCACCCGCAAGGACTAACGCGGCTCTGATTGTCGAAGTGACAAAGTCCGCGCGTGCCATTTCTTCCGCTGACTCTATATGAATATTGACATGCTCAATTTTGAAGTTATCTTCCTCCGTGTTCAATTGTCCTGTTATGGTT
>JBAVPI010000522.1:0-6009 GCA_049692915.1 Pyrinomonadaceae bacterium | reverse complement strand
TCTTCACGCGACCGAGCGCCTCTCTGCCGCCGAGCGCATTTATGTAACGTTCCATGACGCGCTCCGCTTCACGCGTTGACTCGAATTTGTGAACGGCGTGGCCGTCGCCGGTCGCGCGCGCATCCTCGTGCGGCGAGACGGACGAAGGCGGGGAGTCGGGCGCGACGGAGGAAACGACGATAGGCAGCGGGGCGGATGATGTCGGCGGCAAGGCGACTTCCGCGCGGCGCGAATCTTTGGGTTGAAGCTGCCTGATTGCCTCTTCGAGTTGATCGTCGCGGCCTTTGAGCAGCGCATCGCGGTCGAGTTTTTTCTCCACGTCAGGCGTCACGCCGCGGCCTTCGAGCGCCGTCCCCTGCGCCGTGATGAAGCCCGCGCGCGCGTACACGAACAGCGCGCCCGTCGGCAGCTTCAAAGTGTCCGCGCCGAGCACCATCCCTGCGCTTCGCTCGCCGACGATGACCGCGCGACCCGATTCCTGCAACGCCGCGGCGAAGACTTCGGCGGTCGAACCCGACAGGCCGTCAATCAGCACGGCGACCGGCCCCGTGTATGGCGACTTCTGCGGAAAGGTCGGAAGCGTCAAGCCGCCTTTGCGCGTGTAGAGCGAGCCGATGAGGCCCGCCTTCGTCGTCAGCAATCCCGTCACGCCGGTCGCCAGTCCCATCACCCCGCCCGGATTCCCACGCATATCTATGACGACGCCCGGCGCATCCGACATTGACCTGAGCGCGCCGCAAATTCTTTCGGCCACCCCCGGCGTGAAGGCGCTGAACCTCAGATAGCCCGCCCCGTCCGGTAAACGCCTTGCCTCGAACTCCACGTACATCGGCGGCAGATTGCCGACCGGCGAAGAGAGTTCCCCGCCCAGACGCTCGCGCTTGATGACGACCTCGCGCTCCTTGTTTCCCTCGTCCAGATAAGTCAGGCGCACGTCCGTTCCCGGCTCGCCGCCGAGATAGTTGACCAGCAATTCCTGTCGCATCTGAAAGTAGGCGAGCGTCGTAGCGTTGCCGCCCGCGCCCAGATACCTCGCCCCGCTTTCAAGCGGCTCGCCGTCCACGCTCTTGATGATGAACCCGATTCGCAAGCCTGCGCGCGATGCCGGGCCGCCCTCTGCGACGCGCGTGATGACGACCTGCGAATTGAGGATGCGCACGTCAACGCCCACCCCGTTCAACATGCGCGTCGCGAGATCGGCGCTGCCCTCCGTCTCGTCGTCCTCCGGCGTCTCTTCTTCGTCGCCGCTTTTCGCGACCCCTGACGCCGCACCTCCGCCGGGGCCGGATTTTCGACGGTCGAAGCGTGGAATATTTTCGGGCGGGATGATGGCGAAATGCGACTGGTGCAGTTCGTCAATCATCGCCTGTAAAAGATAATGAAGTTCGCGGTCGCTGCGGGTCGCCGCGGCGCGCGGGGCGTAGCGCGTGCGCACCGCGTCCCAATTCACGCCGCCGAACGTCTGGTCGAAGTGCTCGTCCCTGACCGTCTGCCAGACGAGTTGGAATGTCTTGACGCGACGCGCTCCGGCGAAGTCGAGCCGCGCTGCCGGGACACGACGCGCTCTCTTTCGTTGAGCGTTGGCGGACGCTTTGGCCGCGAGGCTGACGCCGTGTGACGTGAGAAAATTGACGGAGGCGAGGCACGCGACGCACAACGACGCGCGGAGCAAGAGTTTGATGAGTTGCGACATGATTACTTCCCGCTTGCAGAGAGGAACGTCTCAGGCAAGGCCAGCCCAAAACAGGTTACTTGCGTCCGGCAATCGCCGTCAAACGCCGTGCCGTCTTGCTATAATCAAACGCGGACAAGAGAAAGGTGAGGCGGCGCATGACTGATCGCTTAGAGTTCCGGCGAATCCACCCGGCGGCACAACTTCCGACGCGTGGCAGCGAGTTGGCCGCCGGACTCGACCTCTGTTCAATCGAAGCGGTCAGGATTCCGGCGCGCGGTCGCGCGGTCGTCAGAACCGGCCTCTCAATCGCCGTCCCGCGCGGCTTTTACGGCAGAGTCGCGCCGCGCTCCGGCCTCGCCGTCCGGCACGGATTAGACACGCTCGCCGGTGTGATTGACAGCGACTACCGCGGCGAAATTCTCTGCGTGCTCGTCAACCACGGCGACGACCCCGTGGAGTTTGAGATGGGGGCGCGCGTGGCGCAACTCGTCATCGAAGCCATCGCCATGCCCGAACCGGTCTGGGTCGAAGGTCTGGATGAGACGAAGCGCGGCGCTGACGGATTCGGCAGCACCGGAGATGCCTGAGACCGGGTTTCCGCCGCGCCCTCCAATCGGGGTATGATGACGATCGTCCCCGGTCTTTCATCAGTGACGCATGTTCTACAATACAAGACAATCCTACACGCCTGCGCTTGAGCCGCACGAGTTCAACGCCGACGCGCTGATCGTTGACACAGAGACGGTCGGCGCGGGGCCGCTCATCGAAATCATCGAGATCGCGCTCGGCGACGTTGAAGGTCGAATCATTTTCGACACGCTCGTGCAGCCCGCATACAATGCGCTCCCGCCGCCGTCGAAGCATCGGCGGTTCGACCGCGCGGAACTGGCGCGCGCGCCGGAGTGGGCGGACGTGTGGACGGAACTCTCGTCTCTGATCGAGGGTAAACTTCTCATCGCCTACAACGCCGCCTTTGACCGGCGCGCTCTGGCGGCGACGCTCTCGCGCTATCGTTTGACCTCGCTTGAGAGGGGCTGGCGTTGCGCGTTGCCGCTCGCGAAGCACGCTGTGGGCACGAAGCGAAACGTGACGCTTGAAGCGGCCTGCGCCCATCACGGACTCGAAGGCGGCACACATCGCGCCGCCGCGGACGTGCTTGCCACCCATCGCCTGCTCCGCGCGCTGATCCCGCTCGCGGCATAGGTCGGGCGCGAACAAATTTCGTCGGGCGTGGATGTCGAGCGCTGATTGATTTAGATGAGGGACGAGCGCGTGCGCGAACTGTTGACCATCGAGCTTGTGCCGCACACTTCATGGTACAAGAATGTCCGCTCGCACGTCTCGCGCGAGGAGTGGGAGCGTTTGAGGAAGTTGACGGCGGAGCGCGCCGGGCATCGCTGTGAAATCTGCCGTGGCAGGGGCGATAAGTGGCCCGTCGAGTGCCACGAGATTTTCGCCTACGACGACGCAACGCACGTTCAGCGTCTCGTCAAACTCATCGCGCTCTGCCCCGCCTGCCACGAAGTCAAGCATCTCGGTCTCGCGGGCGTGCGTGGACGGCGGGCGGCGGCCATCGCTCATCTCGCGCGCGTCAATCACTGGTCAACGGCGGACGCCGAACTCTACGCGGAAGCGTCTTTCGAGTTGTGGCATCGCCGCAGCAATCATAAATGGACGCTCGACCTCAGCCACCTCGAAGGGTTCGGCATCAAGGGCGTCGGCGATCAACGCCATGCTGCGGGCGGCGGCGACGCCGACGAAGTTTATTAAGCGCACATCAACTCTCATCCGAAGGAAAAAATGAAACGTCTATCACTCGCAGTCTTAACCATCCTGCTGATGCTCTCGACCGCACGCGCGCAGGAGCGCAACGAGAAGCCGGAAAACAAAAGCATCGACGCGCGCGTCAGCGGCATGCGGAAGCTCGACGGCTATGTGCCGCTCTACTGGGATGAAGCGGGCGGCAAGCTTCTGATGGAAATCTCGCGCTTCGATACGGAGTTTTTGTATCAGGTGTCGCTGCCGACCGGCGTCGGCTCGAACCCGCTCGGCCTCGACCGCGGGCAACTCGGCGACACGCATATCGTGCGCTTTGAGCGAGTCGGCCCGAAGGTGTTGATGGTCGAGCCGAACTATCGCTTCCGCGCGATTACGGACGACGCGGCGGAGCGGCGCGCGGTCGAAGAATCTTTCGCGCGCTCTGTGCTGTGGGGCTTCAAGGTCGAGGCGACCGAAGGCGCGCGCGTGCTCGTTGACGCCACCTCGTTTTTCGTGCGCGACGCGCGCGGCGTGGTTGACCGTTTGCGCGAGGCGCAACAGGGTCAGTACCGCGTGGACGAGAGCCGCAGCGCCGTCTATCTGCCGCGCACGAAATCCTTCCCGAAGAACACGGAGGTCGAAGCGACGATCACCTTCACGACCGACGGCAACACGGGTCGGCTTGTGGGCGAGACCGTTCCGACGCCGCAATCGCTGACGGTGCGCGAGCATCATTCGCTCGTCGAGTTGCCGGACGCGGGCTACAAGCCGCGACGGCTCGACCCGCGCGTCGGCGTCTTCGCAGTCGAGTTCTACGACTACGCCTCGCCCATCACCGAACCCGTCGAGAAGCGCTGGATCGTCCGTCACCGGCTCGAAAAGAGAGACCCGTCGGCCATCGTCTCCGACCCCGTTAAGCCGATCATTTATTACGTTGACAACGGCACGCCTGAGCCGATCCGCAGCGCGCTTATCGAGGGCGCGTCGTGGTGGAATCAGGCGTTCGAGGCCGCAGGCTTTCGCAACGCCTTTCAGGTCAAAGTGCTGCCCGCGGACGCCGACCCGATGGACGCGCGCTACAACATGATCAACTGGGTGCACCGCTCGTCGCGCGGCTGGTCTTACGGCAGCAGCATCACAGACCCGCGCACCGGCGAGGTCATCAAGGGCAACGTCACGCTCGGCTCTCTGCGCATTCGTCAGGACTACTTAATCGGCACGGGACTCATCCCGCCGTTTACGGCGACGACGCGCGGCACGGCGTCAACCGGCGTGCCGTGGGCCGCTTGTGAGTTGGACGGCGCGGCTTCGCCCGAACTCGACGACCTCGCAGCGTTCGACCCCGCGACCGACGCCGAACAGATGTCTCTCGCGCGTATCCGCCAACTCGCCGCGCATGAGGTCGGCCACACGCTCGGCCTCGCGCACAACTTCGCCGCCAGCGCATACGGTCGCGCGTCCGTGATGGACTATCCCGCGCCGCTCGTCGAAATTAAGAACGGCAAGCTCGACCTCTCGAATGCTTACGCGAAGGGCATCGGCGTTTACGATAAGTTCGCCATCACGTTTGCCTACGCGCAGTTCGCGCCGCGCGCGGACGAGTCGGCGGAGCTTGAGCGCATCCTGCGCGCGGGGATGAGCAACGGCATGCTCTTCATCTCCGACGCCGACTCCAGACCGGCGGGCGCGGCGCACCCGCTCTCGAATCTGTGGGACAACGGCGACGACCCGGTCGCGATGCTCCGGCACGAGATGGAAGTGCGGCGTATCGGACTCTCGCAATTCGGCCTCGGCAACATCCCGCGCGGCACGCCGCTCTCGCTCCTCGAAGCCAAACTGCTCCCGCTCTACCTCCATCATCGTTATCAACTTCAAGCGGCGGTCAAATCCGTGGGCGGACTTTATTACTCCTACGCCGTCAAGACCGACGCGGGCGTGAGTCCTTCGCAGGTGCAGGACATCGTGCCCGCCAACGTGCAGCGCGACGCGCTCGCCGCCGTGCTCGACACGATCAAGCCGGAAGAGTTAACCCTCCCCGCGCGCATCCTCGCTTTGATTCCGCCGCGCGCGTTCGGCTACGAGGGCGGCACGCAGGAACTCTTCTCGAAGCGCACAGACCCGGTGTTCGATCCCGTCTCAGCCGCGACGATTGCCGCAGACCTCGCCGTCTCCGGTCTATTAGAGCCGCATCGCGCCGCGCGTCTCAACGAGTATCACGCACGCGACCGCGCGAACCCTGATTTCAACGAAGTGGTGAACGCGCTGCTCGCACGCACGTGGGAAGCCGCCGCGCCCGCCGATGCTCAAGCCGCGACGATAGCGCAGGCCGTGCAGAGTCTGACGGTCGAGCGGCTGATGGACTTGGCGGGCAATCCAGACGCGTCGTCGCAGGTGCGCGCCGTCGCGTCGCTTTCACTACGGCGGCTGGCCGACAGGCTCAAGACGACGGGTGCGGACGCAGCGCAGAGCGCGCACCGGCAGGCGACCATCGAAGACATCGAACGTTTCCTCAGTCGCCCCGCCGAGCCGCGTAAGCGCACCACGCCGCTGCCCACGCCGCCCGGTGATCCCATCGG
>JBAVPI010000521.1:0-5310 GCA_049692915.1 Pyrinomonadaceae bacterium | reverse complement strand
AGTTTCAGGCGGGCCTCGTCTATCGGGAACGTTCCGGGCGGCAGCCGCGCGTTTCTCGCGGCGAGTCGGGACAGGAGCAACGTTTCGGGCACGTCAAGAAAATGAAGCTCGCTGTGAGCGCCGAGTTGGGTGGCGCGCGAACGAAAGTCTTCGCGTTCGACGCGTGACCAGAAGCCAAAGTCGAGCACGACATCCACGCCGAGCGTGAGGACTCGCGCCGCGATATTCCATAACACGGCCTCGACAGGGTCGCGCGCCGCGTCGAGCGCTTCGCCTGAAATCTCCGGGCCGAACAGTGCGGTGATCCATTCGTCGGGTGTCAGTCGAAGTGCCGCGCGCTCGTGTTCGATCTGCCGCGCGAGCGTGGTTTTCCCCGAACAGGGAAGGCCACACATGAGATGAAGCGTCGCGATGTTACTTCCTCCGGCGACTCCTTCGGGCATCGCTGAGACGGACTTTCAAAACGGATGATTAACCACGGAGTCACATCTAAGGCGTTATAAGAAACAACCCTGTATCTGCGTCTCCGCGTTTGAGTGTCGAAAGATGGTCTAAGGTTCGGCGAGCGTGTACTCGAAATCGTAGGAATGTTTTCCCCCGGCGATCTCTATCGTCATCCGGCCAGAGAGTCCCGCAAGCTCGTCAGTGCCGGAATCGGGCACGACCGTGATGCCGAGTTGCGGCGTGCCGCGCGTCATCGTCCCCGTATGCTGGAGGGCGAAAGTGCCGCGGCGATTGTCGAGCGTCCCCGCGACGACTTCCATCGCGACGTAACCGGCGGAGCCTTCGACGCCCGTCATGACGGCGAGCATTTCTCCCTTGCTGGTCGCCTCAAGGTCGCCGCTGAATCTCTTATCAATGGACATCCTGCCGACTGTTGCGCCCGCCGCGTCGTCGGGCTGTGTTTGCGGTGTCAGCTTGACTTCAAACGTCCCGCTTGCATGAGTCGTCATCATCGCCTCCTGTTGTTTTCGTAAAACTCGCCGCCTGAATTTCGTTGATACCTGCTCGATACTATAGCCCGATGGAATTAAACGCGTCGTCGTAAGCCCGATGAAATTAAACGTGACGGCGCACCGCTGCCAGCTTAACTACCCGACGCGAGCTTCACGCGTTACGTTCGAGAGAAGTTCGACGGCTGCCGTTTCGCCGGAGCGCACGCAGTCGGGGAGGCCCGCGCCCGTGTAGGCATTTCCGGCGAGCCGTAGCGTGGGAAAGTTCGCGAGATGCGCGCGGACGCGGACGATTCTTTCGAGGTGGCCGAGGTGATACTGCGGCATCGAGCGCTCCCATCGCCTGACTTGAGAGAAGAGCGGCGCGTCACGTATGCCGAGCAGTTCGCGCATGTCGCGGCTGACTGCCGCGATCATCTCTTCGTCCGTGAGGGCGAACATCTCCGGCTGCAAAGCGCCGCCCACGAAGGCGCGCAGGAGCACATGGCCTGCGGGCGCGCGGCCCGCGAATTTCAAGCTGCTGAACGTACAGGCGAGCGTCGCACGGCCTTCGATGAAGGGCACGACGAAGCCGAAGCCGTCGAGCGGGTGCGGCACGCTCTCGCGCCGGTAGGCGAGATTGATGGTCGCCGTGGAAGCATAAGAAATAGCATCGAGTTCGTCGGCGAGCGCGGCGTCAATTCCGCGCAGGAGTCGCGCGGCGGTGTGCGCCGGGAGCGCGAGACAGACCGCGTCGGCGCGAATGGTTTGGCCCGCGCTCGTCTTGATAAGCCATTGATTTGTCGCAACGTCGAAAGCCAGACGCTCGACGGCGTGGTTGGTTTGAACACAGTCGCGCGGCAAGCGTGCGACGAGCGCGTCGGTCAGGGTTTTCATCCCGCCGTCAAAGGTCAGGAAGAGGCTGTAGCGTGCGCCGCTCGTGCCGTTCGTTTGTGCTTTGTCGCGCGGTGATTTCTGTTTGTGCGCCGCCCGCCACATCGCCCAGATGAGGCTGCGGTGCGCGCGCTCCATGTCGAGAAAGCGAGGCATCGTGGCGCGCAGCGAGAGGAGTTCCGGGTCTGCCGTGTAGATGCCGCCGACCATCGGCTGCGCCATCCGTTCGAGCGCTTCCCGACCGAAGCGTCGGCGGACGAAGGCGGCGAGACTCTCTTCGGCAGCGACGCTTTCATCAAAGCGCCGGGGCAGCAGCAGGTCGCAGGCCATCCGCGCCTTGCCGCGCCAACTGAAGATCGGCGTCGTGACGAACGGCCACATCCTTGAGGGAGCGAGAAGCTGAAAGCCTTCGGGCGTCGGGTGAAGTCGCCCGCCGCGCACGACGAAGCTGCGGCGATGCAGGTCGTTCGTCTCGATGAGCCGGTTGGCGATGCCGAGACGTTTGGCGAGTGCGACGACTTCCGGCTTCTCGGAGATGAAAGAATCCGGGCCGCCTTCCAGTAGAAAGCCTTCGCGCTCTTCCGTGCGAATCGTGCCGCCGCATCTCGCCGAGGCTTCGAGCAGTAAAACTTCGGGCGCGTCCGTCAGAGAGCGTTCGCCCGAAGAGTTTCGCGCCGAGGAATTATCTTGCGCAACGGGTTCGCAAAGCCTGTGCGCCGCGGCGAGGCCGCTGATGCCGCCGCCGATGACGACAATGCGCCGCGTTCTGTGTGAAACCGTGCTCATCAATTTGCGGGGCGAGTTGCACCGTGGAGGCAGCAGTCCTGCGGGCACACGTCGGGTCGCACGCCGTATGTGCCCAGCGCACGACGCGGCATACTCTCGTCCGTGCGTTCCAGTATCAACTCGCGAATCATCTTCACGAACAGAGGATGCGCGCCGACCGTTGCCGCGCGAACGGTGTTCAGTCCCAACTCGTCGGAAAGTTGTCGCGCTTCCACATCGAGGTCGTAAAGCACCTCCATGTGATCGGAGATGAAGCCGACGGGAGAGATTATTACGTCGGTCGCACCTGACTCTTTCAACTCTCGAAGGTACGCGCAGATGTCCGGCTCAAGCCAAGGCTGTTGCGGCGGGCCGCTGCGACTCTGGAAGACGAGTCGCCATTCCTCGTGTCCAACGCTTTCGGCGACGAGGCGGCAAGTCTCAAGCAGTTGCGCTTCATAGTCGCAACCCGTCGCCATCGAGAGCGGAATGCTGTGCGCGGTGAAAGCGATGCGCGCGCCCGCACGCCTCTCCGACGGAATCTGTTCGAGCGCGGCGCGCACATGCTCCGCGTTCGGTTCGATGAAGCCGGGGTGATTGTAGAAGGCGCGCAGCTTATCAACGCGGGGCGCTTCGGGGCCGACCGCTTCGCGCGCCCGCTCGATGTCTTCGCGATACTGGCGGCAGCCCGAATAGGAACTGTAAGCCGAGGTGACGAAGGCGAGCGCGTTCTTCACACCGTCGCCGGCCATCTGTCGGAGCGTGTCTTCGAGCAGCGGATGCCAGTTGCGGTTGCCCCAGTAAACGGGAAGCTGCGGGCCATGCTCTGCGAGTTCACTTTTGAGCGCTTCGATGAGCGCACGGTTCTGCCCGTTGATGGGGCTGACGCCGCCGAACAGTTCATAGTGATGCGCTACGGCGTGCATCCGCTCTTCGGGCACGTTGCGCCCACGCAGGACGTTACGCAGGAAAGGCATCACGTCCGGCATCCCTTCAGGCCCGCCGAAGGAGACGAAAATCAACGCGTCGTAAGTCGCGCGTGGAAAGATGGTCAGCGGTTGGTCGTTGATGGTCATAAAACTTACCGGGCGCTCAATTCGTGCACTGCTTCCACAAGGGCGATGACGTTTTCGACGGGCGTTTCGGGGATGATCCCGTGACCGAGGTTGAAGATATGACCGGGGCGACCAGCGGCCTGCGCGAGAATCTTCTCCGCTTCGCGGCGGATATGCGCGGGCGAGGCGCAGAGCGCGATGGGGTCGAAGTTGCCCATCACGGCCACGTCGCCGAGTCGTCGCCACGCTTCGTCGAGACGCACGCGCCAGTCGAGGCCGATTACGTCGCCGCCCGCTTCGCGCATCAATTCGAGCAGTGCCGCCGTGCCCGTGCCGAAGTGCAGGACGGGCGTGCCGGGCGTCACGTTTCGGATGACGCTGCGCGTGTGCGGCAGAACGTATTCGCGGTAATCGTCGGGGCCGAGACAACCGATCCACGAGTCGAAGAGTTGGACGGCCTGCGCGCCCGCCGCGATCTGCGCGTTGAGATAGCGCGCGAGCGCACGCGAAATCAAAGACATCATCGCGTGCCACGCGCCCGGATCGTCGTACATCAAACGCTTCGTGTGAACGTAGTTCTTCGACGCGCCGCCTTCGACGATATAAGACGCGAGTGTGAAGGGCGCGCCGCAGAACCCGATGAGCGGCACGTCCCGCTTGAGCGAGGCGCGCGTCAGGCGAATCGCTTCATAGACGTAATCGAGCGCGCCCGCGTCTTCGACTTCGCGCATGCGCTCCACGTCGCGCGCGCCCCGCACGGGGTTGTGAATGACGGGGCCTTCGCCTTTGGCGAATTCGAGGTCGAGGCCCATCGGCTCGATGATGAGCAGAATGTCGGCGAAGATAATCGCCGCGTCAACGTTCAGTTTCTCGGCGGCGTGGACGGTCACTTCTGCGGCGAGCGCGGGCGTCTTGCACAGTTCGAGGAAAGTCGTTTGCGCGCGCACGGCCCTGTACTCGCTCATGTAGCGCCCGGCCTGCCGCATCAGCCAGACGGGGGTATAGTCGGTCTCTTCGCGACGGCACGCGCGCATAAACGGGCTGTTGTCGAGCGCGTCCGTCCCTTGCGTGGTATGCGTGCCGACCTCTTTTTTCTCGACGCTCATCCGGCTCTTTAACCTTTCGAGTTCCGCCACGGAACTGCCGCCGCGAAGCTTGCTCCCCGTACCTTACAGATAGTTCATCGGGTGGAGACAGATTACAATAAGCGGCGACGAAAGCGTTAATTCGACGCAAAACTTCCTGCCACGAATCGCGCGTGCGCGGTGTTTTATCTTTATGAATGGCGATGCCCGCCCGAAAAAAGGATAATCAGGGCGAAGCGTCGCGCGTGACGCAGTTTGTTGCCATAAGTCGAAACGTTGCGGTGTGTTATTGATAGTGAAAGGCGAGATGAGCGGACGAGCGGTTAGAGCCTTGATTGATACGTTGCCAGACACAGCTTCGACAGCGTCAACCCCCGCGCCCGATTTCGACGAGGCGTTCACGCTGCACCACAGGGCCGTGTACCGCGCGGCCTATGCGCTCGTGCGCGACGTGGGGCTGGCCGAAGACGTGACGCAGGAGGTCTTTCTCAAACTCCATCATCACCTCGGCTCTTTGCATGGCGAGGATCACGTGCGGCCCTGGCTGCTGCGCGTGGCGACGAACGAGGCGCTCAACAC
>JBAVPI010000520.1:0-5395 GCA_049692915.1 Pyrinomonadaceae bacterium | reverse complement strand
GTGAAGGCGCGTGGACGATGCTCGACGGGCGGCGCGAAGGTCTCGCGGACTATCGCGGGCAGGTCGTCGTCCTCGACTTCTACGCCACCTACTGCCCGCCCTGCCGCGAAGAGATTCCGCATCTCGTCGCGCTTCAGCGGCGCTTCGGCCCGCAGGGTTTCAAGGTCGTCGGACTCAACGTCGGCGGCGTAGAGGATCAGGCCAAAGTGTCCGACTACGTCAAATCTCTCGGCATTCAGTATCAGCTCGCCAACCCCGACGACGAATTGACGAGCACGCTTCTCGCCGACAACGACGTGATTCCGCAGACCTTCGTCTTCGACCGCGCGGGCAAACTCGTGGATCACTTTGTCGGTTTCGACGAAGAGGTTTCAGGCCGTCTCGAAGATGCGGTTCAGACGGCACTGGCGACCACAGCGGATTAACGACAAGGGGTACACTGTTGAGAAAAGCCAAGATACTCGCCACGCTCGGCCCGGCCTCGCGCGAGCCTGCCGTACTCGATTCGCTGCTCGCGGCGGGCGCGAACGCCGTCCGCATCAACATGTCGCACGGCGCGCAGGAGGAGCATACCGAGTCAATCCGCCGCGCGCGTACCGCCGCCGAACGGCTGAAGCGTCCGCTCGCCGTGCTCGTTGATTTGTCCGGGCCGAAGATCAGGACGGGCGTGCTCAAGGGCGGCCAGCCCGTCACGCTTGAGACGAACGCGCTCTTTACGATTACGACGCGCTCCGTCAGCGGCGACGCGCGCGAGGTCTCGACGAACTATCCCGGCATCGCGCGCGACGTGCGACCCGGCTCGCGCGTCCTCTTGGACGACGGTGCCATCGAGTTGACCATCGAGCGGACGACCGATACGGACGTTGTCTGCCGCGTCGTCAACGGCGGGACGCTGGGCGAGCGCAAGGGCATCAATTTGCCCGGCGTCGCGTTGCCCATCCCGTCGCTCACGGACAAAGACCGGCGCGATCTTCAATGGGCCGTGCGCGAGCGTGCCGACTACATCGCGCTCTCGTTCGTGCGCCGCGCCGAAGATTGCGTGGAGGCCAAGTCGCTCATCAAGGCGGCGGGCGGCACGGCCCCGCTCATCGCCAAGATTGAAAAGGCCGAAGCGATTGATCATCTGGACGCCATCATCGAGGCCGCCGACGGCGTGATGGTCGCGCGCGGCGACCTCGGCGTGGAGACGAGCGTCGAACTCGTCCCCGTCTATCAGAAGCGCATCATCGAGGGGGCGAACAAACAGGGTAAGATCGTCATCACGGCGACGCAGATGTTGCAGTCCATGATTAACGAGCCGCGCCCGACGCGGGCTGAAGCCTCGGACGTGGCGAACGCCGTCTGGGACGGCTCCGACGCCGTGATGCTCTCCGCCGAGACGGCGACGGGCAAATACCCGGTGGCGACCGTGGCGACAATGGCGCGCATCATCGAATCGGCGGAGTCAGGACGACAGAGCACGCAGTTCGACATTACGCGCTGGGCGGGACGGCAAACCGGCAAGGTGAGTCGCGCGCTATGCGAAGCGGCGGCCTTCGCCTCGGAAGAGATGGGCACGAAGACGACCGCCGTCTTCACCGAATCGGGTTTGATGGCGCGTCGTCTCGCCGCTCTCAGACCCGCGCAACGCATCGTCGCGCTCACGCTCGACCGCAACGTCCTGAACGAACTCGCGCTCGTCTGGGGCGTCGAGGGCATCACGCACGCGCCTTGCGCCAATACGGAGGAGATGTTGAAAATCGGCGAGCGCACGCTGCTCGAAGCGGGCTTCGTGCAACCGGGCGAGACGCTCGTCATCATGGCGGGCAGGCTCTCCGGCATGGGCCTGTCGAGTTCCGTCACGCTCTACACCGTCGGCAGCCCGCTGCCGTCACAAGTCTGAGAACGGGCGGGTGAGCGTGAACTGGCAAATCTCTGCCGGGGCTTTCACCGACGCGCTCGGCCCGCTCGCTTACCTCCTCGCCGTCGTCGCTTCGACGTGGCTCTTCGCCGCCTTGCGCTGCCGGGCGTTCAAGATGCCCGCCGCCCTCGCCCTCTCGCTGCCGACGCTTCTTCTCATCTACTCGCTCCCGTTCGTCTTCACGCCAATGTTCATCGTCGCGTGGATGTACCTGCGAGGCTCACGGCAACGGGACGTTTCAACGCATTCCTCCGAAGCTGATATAAGCGAAGCGCCAACGGGTGTGTGGCCCGCGTCGGAGCAAGATGCCTCGCCCACGTCGGAGCAAGATGCGTCGTCCGTGCCGGATGATGCGTCGTCCGCGACGGATGGCGATGGGTCGTGCGTGACCGGACAACCTGACGCGGGCGCGTCGTTGCGCCGTCGGGTGAGCGCGCTTCCGCTCCTCTACGCGGCGCTGCTCATTGCGCCCGGCATGCTCTATTTCCTGCGCGACTACCGGATGATTGACGCGCACCTCGCTCGCGCGCATCGCGCGGAGCTACACAAGCGCACCGACTCCGCGATTCGGGAATATCGCGCGGCGCTCCGGCTCGAAGACGACCCGCACACGCACAAACTGCTGGGGCTGCAACTCTACGGGGCGGGACGTGATGAAGCGGCGCTGGCGGAATTCGACGCGGCACAGCACGGCGGCGAGCCGGACGCGCTGCTCGCTTACCACATCGCTTCTACGCTCGATTCGCTGGGACGTTCTTTAGAGGCCGGAATTAAGTACGAAGAGTTTTTAACGACTTCGCCCTGCACCAACATGCCTGCCGACGCCCACTGTGAGGTTGCGAGGTCTCGCTTAAATGAAGCGGCAACTCCGCGTCTCTCGAACTGAAAAGCCGTTTGAGAAGAAACAGCTTTCATCTCAAACGGCATGTCCGGTTAAATAATTTTGCCTGTTTAACTCAAGCGCGCAGGACGCGCCCGATGGCGTCGCGCAGGCGTTGCGGGGCGGCGTTCTGCGTGCCGTTCTGCGGGTCGCGCCAGTTGTCGAGAATCGAGACTTTGTGAACGCAGGCGACCGTGCAGAGCGGAGCACACCACTTCTCCGTGTTGTACTCGCGCTCGAAATCTTTCATCGTGTAGTCTTCGAGCGGGATGCCGGGCAGTCCCCTCTGCTGCGAGCAATAATGCACGAGGCCGTCTTCGCTGATGTAGAGGTAGCGTGCGCCCGCGCGACAGCGCCATTCGTTCGGCTTGCCCTGCGCGAGATTATCTTGAAACCAGCCGAGGCGCGCGTACTCGGTCTTCGTGATGCGCCTGATCTCGTCATAGACGGCGCGTTCCTTTTCACTGAGCGGCTTCAAGACACCCTGCTGGTCGTGGATTACGCCGACGGTCGTCGAGAATTCGAGTTCGAGCGCGCGGCGTGCGACGACGAGCGCATCGTCGGGGTTCTTGATGCCGCCGCCGATGACCGAGTTGATGTTGACGTGAAAGTCGGCGTGCTCGGCGAGATTCAACAGCTTCTTGTCGAGATTCTTGAGACTCTTCTTCGAGACCTCGTCCGGCTCGACGTTGTCAATGCTGATCTGTAGATATTGCAGCCCGGCGTCGTTGAGCGCGAGGATACGCTCCGGCGTCATGTAGTAGCCGTTTGTGATGAGGCCCGCGATCATCCCGCGCTCGCGAATGTGCCGGATGATGTCGTCGAGTTGCGGGTGCATCATCGGCTCGCCGCCGGAGATGGTGATAATCGAAGTGCCGAGGTCAGCGAGTTTGTCTAAACGGCGCTTCATCATGTCGAACGGCACGGGGTCGGAAGTCTTGTCGTACTCGTTGCAGTAGGTGCAGGCGAGATTGCAGCGCCGCATCGGAATGATGTGCGCGAGCACGGGATGGTGCGTCGAAAGCAGAGCGCGCGAGATAAACTTCGCCTCGCTCAGCTTGAGCTTGAGAAATGAGCTTCTCTTCATCTAAAAGATTTTGACCGATTGACCCGACGCAAACCATGCGACGCGGCTTGCACACCGTGGACGACATTCCGAAGGCTCGATAGAAAATACGCGAAGGGCCGCGTTTCGTGCAAGGCGCGACGTGCCATCGCGCCGACTTCATACATCGCTGAAAATGGAGAAGGGTTCCGACTCTTATTCAGCGCCAGAACCCTTCGCCGCCGCAACCGTGATGTCTAAACTCTAACCCTTAACGATCTTCACGTCCGAGCCGAGTTGCTGCTTGAACGCGTCCGGCGTGACGCGCGCGTTCTTCTGAACGTTGGTCAGGCGCACGAGCGTCGAGTCGCCGTTCTTTTCGTTGACGCGAGACTGGATGACCATGCCGCTCGACTGATCCACCCAGACCTCCGCGAACTTGTAGCTGGCTCCACCCTTCGGCGTCAGACGCAGCATCCAGACGCGCGGGCCGCCGTCTTCGAGCGACCCCTCGCCTGCGAGTTCAACATCGAACTTGCTCTTCAACTGCGCGCCGGAAGCGTTCAGGCCGAAGCCGAGCACGCTGTTCACCTTCGTCGTTTTCGAGCCGGACGCGGTGCTGCCCTTGTAGGCCATGTTGAGGCGCGGGCGAAACAGTATGTACTCGCCACCGGCGACCGTCAGCGTCTCGCGCTGCGGCTTTTGCCAGTCAACGCGGACGGACGAGTTGCGCCCTGCACCGGGCATGTACTGCAACTCGCCGAAAGACATGTCGAAGTCCTTGAGTTGCGCGTTGTACTTCTGCATCACGAGGCCCGAACGCAGGCTGTGCAGGTCTTGCCAGTTGCGCTCCATCTTATTCAGAATCGAACTGACGAGGCCCGCGCCCTGCGCGTTCGCTGTCTGGGGGATCACGACCAGCGACGAGATCAACATTAAACTAACGAGGCCAAACGAAACTAACTTCTTCATGCAAACTCCTTTGAGAAATAAGGGGAGACTCTTGCCCGGTCTCAAATCCGGGTGATTATTAGTGACTGTTTACTCTATGTCAACTTCATAGGCGACCACTTTGCCGTCGCCGTCTATTACTTCATGCCACCCTTTGACGCGCACTTCGGGGCTGCTGGTTGCAATCTGCGCGCCCTTCAAAATTTCCTGTGCGCCGGGGTTTTGCCCAAGATTTGCGGGCTGAAGGAGCAATTTTTTCGCTCCAAGAGACACATTGTGATGCAGCGCGGGCGGTCTGAGTTCGCTTCCCTCGAACCAGCTTTTCGGCGTCAAAAAGACGAACGCGACGATCAGCACGCAGAGCACGTCATATTGCCACGTGGTGCGCCCGTATGACCAGAAAACGATGTTTTTAAAGATTCGCCACATAAGACCGGATATTAGAGGTCAGCAGTCAGAGGTTGGCAAGGGCGATTACTTTGCCATCGCTGACCTCTGACCTCTCTGATTATATGCGGACGTGCTCCGGCGGCGCAACGATCTGGCCGTCGCGCATCTGGATGATGCGCTTGCACATGGCGGCGGCCTCAGGATTGTGCGTGATCATGATGATGGTCTG
>JBAVPI010000519.1:0-2136 GCA_049692915.1 Pyrinomonadaceae bacterium | reverse complement strand
TCCCGCCGTCGGCGGCGACGAGCGCCCAGCCCGCGGAGCCGTCCGTGGTCGAAACCGTGAGCGGCGAATCAGAGTTGTTGTAAATCTCGATGAACTCGTCGGTGGCTTCGGGCGACGGTTGTATTCCCGACGGGAGGGGCATGGAACGCGCGCTGCGCAGGATGGGCCTGACGGAATTGCTGCCCGTCCCGCGAAAGCGAAACTCGCTGATGAGCACGGAGCCTTGCGGCTGCGGCGCGGCGAGCGCGAGATAGGCGATGGGCTGGTCGTGGTCGGAGATGCGTTGCGGAATCGCCGGGTTCTCGTAGTCCTTGACGGGGAAGTCGGCATCGTCGCGCGCGTAGGCGAAGCGGTTGACGACGGCGAGCGCGGCCTGATTGACGATGACGTGATCGAGCACCTGCGCGTTGCCGTCGAACGAGTAAGAGTAGCGTTGATCCGCCGGGAGCGTGTCAACGAGGTCGGTCTGGTCGGGGTTAACAAGGTCGCTTGAGGCGAGCACCACATCGCTCGGCGGCGCGGGCGTGCCGAGAATAGTGCCGATCACATCAACGTAACCGTCGTTGATGCGGAAGGCGTTCATGTCGCCGACGGTAATAATCTTCTCGGTCGGGTCGGCGGACTGCCGCGTCTGAATCAGGTTGGCGAGATACTCGGCCTGCGCGCGGCGCTTGGCGCGGACGCGTCCACCCGCCGTGCCCGTTCCGTCCACCGTGTTGTCGTCAATGCCGGAGAGCGAGCGGAGGTGATTGACGATGACGGTGAAGGCGAACGTGCCCGGATTTGTCTCGCCCGGTCGGCGCGCGGTGGCGCGCAGGACAAGCGGCGGTCGGTCGTTGAGCAGTTCCTGCGCGTTGTTGTTCGGGTTGGTATATGTCGTCGTCTTGCCGAACTGCGTCACGTCAATGACGTTGACGCGCGAACTCTTGACGAGGAAGCCCACGTCGATGCCGCCCACGTCATTGCCTTCGACGAGATACGATTGATAGTCGCCGGGCGTCCCGGCGTCTGTGTTGATCTTGTCGGCGACCGCTTGCAAGGTGGAGAGGTTTTCCACTTCCTCGACGCCGATCACGTCCGGCGATAGCTGGACGTTACGGATGATGAGCGATGCTTTGTTGAGACGGTTGTTGAAGGCCGTCGCAGTCAGCGTCGGCGCTCCCGATTCTCCGTCGGGCACCGTGTCGAAGAAGCGTTCCATGTTGAAGGAGGCGACGGTCAACTCGCTCGCGGCAGGCGTCGGCACTGGCTGCGTGGTCAGGAGCGCGCCGGGCACGAGCGTCGCTTCGGGCAGAATCGTGTAGGTACGGAAAGCGTAGTCGAGTTCGCCGACGACGTTCGAGATGACTGTTCCGGCGGTGACGTTAACGGCGGTCGTGCCGGGCTGCCCGTCGCTGTCCACGCGGATGCGTTCGGGGTTCTCGTCGAAGCGCGGGATGGTCGCGGGCGCGCCCGCCGGGAGCGGGTCGCTCATGTTGATGCCGGGTTCGCGGAAGGGTCGCGCGACGCCGGTGACGACGCCGTAGAAGACGCCGGTTGACGTGACGGTCGCGCCCGGCTCGCTGATCGTGCCTTGCGTCGGGGCGACGACAGTAAGCGAAGAGACCTGCACGCGCATGCCTTCGTATTTTTCGAGATTGTTGAGATCGTTGACTTGCGTGTCGGCGGCGGAGATCGAGACGGGAGCGGGCAGCGGATTGCCCGTCGAGAGCACCGAGACCGTGACCGTCCCGCTCAACTCCGTCAGCGGTTTCTGGTTGGGGTCGCTGCCGGGGATGAACTCCTGCACGGTGCCGGTGGCCTGCACGTTGTTGCCGACGACTGCGCCCGCCGGGACGGTTGCGCCGGTGAAGACGAAGAGGCCGTCCGAGGTCGCGGTGTTGCCGTCGCCCGTCGGGTCTTGAATATAGAAGCCACCCGAAGTGCCGAGCTTGATGCCGGTCACGATGCCCCTCGTGGAGACGGACTGAGTGGCTACCGGCGAGGTCGCACCGCTGCCCTGTATGTTGTAGATGGACGTCAGCGGCACGTCGTCGTTCGTGATGGTGCCGAGACCCTGCGTGTCACCCGCAGTCGCGCCGGTGACGTTCGTCAGGTTGACGAAGAAGGTCTCGTTCTGCTCCTGCGTCGTGTCGC
>JBAVPI010000518.1:0-2688 GCA_049692915.1 Pyrinomonadaceae bacterium | reverse complement strand
GTGCTGATGAGGGCGGGAGTGATGACGACGCCTGAGGAGTTGGGGAGGGTGATTGGAGAGGAGAGGGTGACGACTGTGTGGTTGACGGCGGCGCTTTTCAATGCGGTGGTGGAGGCGGGAGCGGGAGGAGTGCTGGGAGGAGTGGAGGAGGTGTTGGCGGGAGGGGAGGCGCTCTCAGGACGACACGTTCGGAGAGCGGTGAGGGAGTTAGGGGCAGGAGTGCATGTGACGAACGGGTACGGGCCGACGGAGGCGACGACGTTCACGAGCACGTACGAGGTGGGAGCGGAGTGGATGGAGAGAGAAGGGAAGGAAGGAGGCGAGATTAGTGTGCCGATAGGTCGGCCCATCGGGAACACGCGAGTGTATGTGATGGAGGGAGGAGGGAAGCGGTTGGCGGCGACGGGAGTGGTGGGAGAGTTGTATATCGGAGGAGAGGGGTTGGCGAGAGGGTACGTAGGGAGGGCGGAGCAGACGGCGGAGCGGTTTGTGCCCGATGGCGTGGGCGATGTGAGCGGAGAGCGGTTGTATCGGACAGGCGATCTGATGAGGTGGAATGTCAAAGGGGAGTTGGAATATGTGGGACGGATGGACGATCAGGTGAAGGTGAGGGGCTACCGCATCGAGCCGGGAGAGGTGGAGGCGGTGTTGCGCGGACAAGGAGAGGTGAAGGATGCGGTGGTGGTGGCGGTTGCGGATGAGGGCAGTGGAGGGAAGCGGTTAGTGGGGTATGTGGTGTGGGGAGGAGAGGAAGGAAAAGCTGGCAGGGAGTTGAGAGAGTACATGAAGGAGCGGTTGCCGGACTACATGGTGCCGTCGGTAATCGTGGCGCTCGATGAGATGCCGCTCAACGCCAACGGCAAGGTTGACCGGAAGCGGTTGCCTTCGCCGGAAGAGGGAGTGGTGAGGGCGAGTGAGGAGTTTGTGGCGGCGCGGAGTGGGACGGAAGAGGCACTGGCGGAGATATGGGGAGAGGTGCTGGGCGTGGAGCGGGTGGGGATGAGGGATAACTACTTCGAGTTGGGCGGCGACTCGATTCGCAGTATTCAGGTGGTCTCGAAGGGGCGCGAGCGCGGTCTCGTCTTCTCCATTGAGCAGTTGTTCTCACACACGACCGTTGAGGAACTTGCGCGGGCCATCGGAGATGAGGCCGCCGAGGAAGTTGCGGCCACGTCCACCGAGCCTTTCTCTCTGATCGCGCCGACCGTTCGCGAGCGCATGCCTGCGGACGTAGTGGACGCCTACCCGCTGACGCGCTTGCAGGCCGGTATGGTCTTCCACAGCGAACTCAATCCGGGCAGCGCCGTCTATCATGACATCTTCAGTCTGCACCTGAGAATGCGGCTTGACGAAGAACTCTTCCGCACCGCTTTGCGCGATCTGGTCGCACGACACGACGTGTTGCGGACTTCCTTCGACATGGTCAGCTTCAACGAGCCGTTGCAGTTGGTTCATCGTGAGCCTGTCATGTTCTGGCACGTCCACGATTTGACACACCTCGACGGGCCGGGGCAGGAGCGCGCTCTGGCCTCAGCCTTCGAGTCGGAGAAGCAACAGCCGTTCGACTGGCGGCAAGCACCTCTGTGGCGGGTCGCCGTCTATCGCCGCGACGACGAGACTTTCCAGTTGATGCTGAGCCTCCACCACGCAATCATTGACGGGTGGAGCTTCGCGACACTGCTCACCGAATGGTTCCGCCACTACTGGTATCTGCGCGGCACGAGCGCCGAAGACATTGCACCGCCGCCGCTCATCGCTTTTCACGACTTCGTCCGTCTTGAGATCGAGGCGCGCGGGTCTGAGGAGAGCACACGATACTGGCGCGAAAAGCTGAGCGGCTACCGACCGTTTTCGCTCCCACGATTCGACGCGGATGAGTTGGCGGTGGTCGCCGCCGCGACGCCGGAGGTAGTCATACCGCTGCCGGATGAGTTGGCTGCGGGCGCGCACCGTCTGGCCGCGCAACTGGGCATACCTCTGAAGAGCGTGTTGCTGTCGGTGCACGTCTGGATGCTGGGTTGGCTCAGCGGGCATGATGACGTAACGACGGGACTGGTAACACACGGGCGACCCGAAGAACCGGACGGGGAACGCGTGCTGGGACTCTTCCTGAACTCGCTGCCCCTGCGTCTCCGCCTCGGCGCAGGCACTTGGGCAGAACTGGCACTGGAGACGTTCCGACTCGAACAGGAAGCACTCCCGCACAGGCGCTATCCGCTGGCCGACATCCAACAACTGCATGACGGTCAACCGCTGTTCGAGACCGCCTTCGGCTTCCTCCACTTCCACGTTTATCAAGCCTTCGCCGGACTTGGCGATAGTGTTCAGGTCTTAGACGGCCAAGCCCTCACGGAGACAAACTTCACCCTGATCGCCACTTTCGGTCTCGACCCCGTCTCTTCGTTGATGAGGCTGGTATTGATGTACGACGCCGCACAACTGCCGCGAGATTGGGTTGAGGCCACGAGCGCCCACTACCTGCGCACGCTCGAAGCGATGATTAAGGAGCCGGAAAACCATCACGTACTGCACAACCCTCTATCGGAGGCCGAGCGGAGGCAGATGCTCGTTGAGTGGAATCAGACAACCACGGAGTATCCCCGCTCCCTCTGCCTCCATCAACTCTTCTCTCGGCAAGCATGCTCAGCCCCCGACCGCCTCGCCCTCTCCTACGACGACTCTCATCTC
>JBAVPI010000517.1:0-5054 GCA_049692915.1 Pyrinomonadaceae bacterium | reverse complement strand
GCGGCGATGCTCTCGCTCGCGACGAACTGGCTCGTCGGCGCGGGCCGCGAGCCGACGGCGACGCCGCTCGCGGAAGCGGTCTGGGCCATCGGCTTCAACGACGTGGGCTATCTTGTCGTAGGACTGCTGGCCGCGCGTCTGGCCGCGCGGCAGACACGCTCGAACGTGCAGTTAATCGAAGCCACGAGCGCGCTCGCCACGCTGCGCGCGCTGCACGAGCGCATCGTCGAATCCATCCGTTCGGGCGTCATCACGACAGACCTCGAACGGCGCATCTACACGGTCAACGCGGCGGCGGAAGAGATGATCGGCTACACGGCTGAAGATTTGCGCGGGCAGGAAGTGTCCATCCTCTTCGGCGACATCACGAAGCAGATCACGGACTCGATGCGCTCGGCGTTGGAGGGCGACGCCATCCCGCGCTACGAGGCCGATTGCCTGACGGCGGAAGGCTTTCGCATCCGACTCGGCTACAGCGTCTCGCCGCTCTCAGCGGAAAGCGGCGAGACGACCGGCCTCGTCATCACGTTTCAAGACTTAACCGACATCCGCTCGATGGAAGAGACCTCACGGCGGCAGGAACGTCTTTCGGCGGTCGGGCGCGTCGCCGCCGGCATCGCACACGAAATCCGTAACCCGCTCGCGGCCATGCGCGGCTCGATTCAAGTCCTGCGCGCGGAGATGCCCGCCGATTCCGCGCAGGCCGAACTGATGGAGATCGTCCTGCGCGAATCCGACCGCCTCAACGGCATCATCACAGACTTTCTGACCTACGCACGCCCGCGCACCGTCACGCTTGCCGAGACGGACTTGCGCGAGCCTTTGCGCGAAACCTTTACGCTGCTCCGCCACAGTCCCGAAATCCGCGAAGGCCAGTCGCTTCAGGAAGCGCTACCCGACGAACCCGTCCTCGCGCTGGCCGACATCGCCGCCATCAAACAGGTCTTCTGGAATCTCGCGCGCAATGCTCTGAGCGCGATGCCCGACGGCGGTACGTTGCGTGCCGAACTGCGGCGCACGGACGGCGGGCGCGTCCGCATCACCTTCGCCGACACGGGACGCGGCATGTCGCCCGCGCAGGTCGAGCGCCTCTTCGAGCCTTTTTCTTCATCGACGACGGGCGGCACCGGCCTCGGACTCTCCATCGTCTATCAAATCGTCCGCGATCATGGTGGTACAATCAACGTCCGCAGCCGCGAGGGAGACGGGACGACGATTACGGTCGAGTTGCCGGAGCGACAGAATTGAAGCGTCGCAAAGGGGATGACGGGTGGTTCGATTAAACGCAACGTATTAAGATTCTATTTTGAGTTAAGTCAATTAAGATTCTATTTTGAGTAAGTCAAATTATGGCTAACCTCCTGATTGTTGACGACGAGCAAGGCATGCGACAGCTTTTGTCGCTCGTCTTCGGGCGCGCGGATCATAGCGTGCGCGTGGCCGAGAACGGGACGCGCGCGTTGGCGATGCTGCGGCAGGAAGCCGCCGACCTGATCCTCTCCGACGTGAAGATGCCCGACATGAGCGGCATCGAACTGCTGCGCTCCGTGCGCGAGTTTCTGCCAGACGTGGGCGTCGTCATGATGACGGCTTTCGCCACCGTCGAGACGGCGCGCGAGGCTTTCAAGCTCGGAGCCGACGACTTTATACAGAAGCCTTTCGACGTAGAAGAGTTGAAACTCATCGTCAATAAGGCGCTCGAACGACTGCGCCTGTTGCAGGAGAATCGTGCCTTCAAGCGTGCGCAGCGCGACCGCGGGCGACTCGACCAGATCATCGGCCACTCGGCGCGGATGCAGGCCGTCTATCAGATGATCGAGACGGTCGCCGCCGTCCAATCCACGGTCGTCATCACGGGCGAGTCGGGCACGGGCAAGGAGATGGTGGCGCGCGCCGTCCACACGCTCTCGCCACGCGCCGACAAGCCTTTCATGCCGATCAACTGCGGGGCCTTCACCGAGACGCTGTTGGAGTCGGAACTGTTCGGCTACATGCGCGGCGCGTTCACCGGCGCGACCGCCAACCGTAAAGGTCTCTTTGAGGCCGCGGACAAAGGCACGATCTTTCTCGACGAAGTGGGCGAGATGTCGCCGACGATGCAGGTCAAACTTTTGCGCGTCCTGCAAGAGCGCAAGGTGCGCCCCGTCGGAGCACACGAGGAACTCTCGATTGACACGCGCGTCATCGCCGCGACAAACCGCGACCTCGCGGCGATGGTCAAGCAGGGCGGCTTCCGCGAAGACCTTTTCTATCGCATCTCCGTCATCCCCATCGAACTGCCCCCGCTTCGTGAAAGGCGCGAGGACATCGCCGAACTCGTCGAGCATTTCGTCCAGAAATTTTGCACGCAGACGGGACGCAACCTCAACATTTCGGAGCGCGCGCTGGAACTGCTCGAACGCTACGCGTGGCCGGGCAACGTGCGCGAACTGGAGCACACTATCGAACGCGCCGTCGCGCTCGAACGCACCGAGACGATTCAGGCCGAATCACTTCCGCAGGCCGTCACCAACTACAACCCTGCGCGTCTCGCTTCTTCGGCTTTCGAGTTGCCGGAAGAGGGCCTCAACCTCGTCGCGCACATGGATCACCTTGAGAAGAACTACATCCTCGAAGCGTTGGGGCGCACGGGCGGCAACCAGACCCGCGCCGCCGAAATTCTGCACCTCTCCGTGCGCTCGCTCCGACACCTCCTCGACAAGCACGGCATCCGCAATTTGACGGCGCAGCTTCGCTCCGACGCGGCGGGACGCGGCGGGTCTGACAATTAAAGAGCGAGGACGGCGGCCAGTTTGTCGAGACGCGCAAAGGTCACTGAAAAAAACTGGAAGCGGGGACATTCTCTTCCAGAATTTGCACCCTCGAAATTCCTGCAAGCGTTTTCCCATGAACCAGATGTGGGTTGTCAAATTTCGTCATTTCGTGCCTGACGAAAAGTGTTACTCGCTCATCATTCGACCCGTTCTCACACTCTCTCTCCAACGCTTAAAAAATCGCTGAAAGGCCGGTCTTTGGCTCTGTTTCCGCAGGCGGGCCGGAAGTTCCGGCTCACTGGCACGCGTCTTGTTATGGCTTCGTGTGACCGAATCGCGCAGAACGCGGCACGTAGCCTGAGACGATGTCCGACGCGCGAGAAACTTTACTCACTCGAAAATTGTCAAGGAGCACCTAGAAACGAAATGCAACAGAAAAAAGGCCAGCAAGGCTTCTCGCTCATCGAACTTCTCATCGTTGTGGCGATTATCGGCATCATCGCCGCCATCGCCATCCCCAACCTCCTCGCTTCGCGCCGCGCGGCCAATGAAGCTTCCGCCATCTCCACCGTTCGCACCATCGGCAGTTCGCAGGCGACCTATGCCTCGACCTACGGCAACGGTTCCTACGCCACGATGGCCCAGTTGTCAGCCCAGAAGTTGATTGACAACGCCATCGCGAATGCGACGACCGCCGCTCCGAAGAGTGGTTATACCTTCGCCATCAACCCGTCCGCCGCGACCGGCGGTTATGCGGCTGGTTACGTCAGTGGTGCGGCAGCCGCGACCACCAACGTCGGCAGCCGTGTCTTCTCGTCAGATGAGAGCGGTATCATCTACGCTTTGGCCTCGACGAGCAGCACCCCCCCGACGGCAACGACCGGTTTGCCCATCGGCAACTAACGATTCCGCATCAGCCGGAACTCAACTGGGGATGAAGGCCAAAAACCTTCATCCCCTTTTCCTTGAAATGGCAAAAACAATCGTCGGCAAACATTTGCAGCATGACGACGGATTGAGTCGCACTAGGTATGGCGCGACAGTTTGCCACGGTTTCGGATCGCGGTTTCTCACGGCACGAAGTTTGTATAGAGAAAGAGTCAGGTAGCCGGCCATCATCAGTCATAACTTTGGCCTCGCGTTGACTCTGGTAGCCTGAAGCGGGAATAACTCTTATTCAATTTCCACGGTCGCGACATGCAGGACAGGCCGTGTGATCAAGGCGGTGAACAATGCAACAGGAAAAAAACCAGCAAGGCTTCTCGCTCGTCGAACTTCTCATCGTTGTGGCGATCATCGGCATCATCGCCGCCATCGCCATCCCCAACCTCATCTCCTCGCGTCAGGCGGCCAACGAAGCGGCGGCGATTCAAGGCGTGAGGACGATCTGCTCGGCGCAGGCCTCGTTCTATAACACGAGCGGCAACGGCACCTACGGCGACCTACAGGCTTTGAAGGCGACCTCCCTGCTCGACCCCCTGCTCGCCGGCGCGACGACGATCTCCAAATCAAGAAGCGGTTACATCTACAACATCGGCAATCCTTCGACGACCGACTTCGTGCTTGGCGCTGCGCCCATCAATAATTACACCGGCACGCGCAACTTCACGACCGACGGCGTCGGCATCATCTACTCCAGTTCAGCGACGCCCGGCGTGATTCCGACGGCGACAAGCGGTTCGCCCATCGGCAACTAAAGTTGCGGCCATCGTAGATTCAGTCGAGCCGGAAGGCGTCTCACCGAGGCGACGAACGCCGACCGCGTCCCCTCGCCACCGTACGCCCAATGAAGATTGATTTTCGGAGATTAGCACGCGAACCGCTCCTCATCCTCGCCGTTTTGTGGCCGTTCGTCCTCCTGACGCCGCACGTCCCCGGCCTCCCGCGTCCCTCCCTCGGCGGGCTGCCGTGGCGACAGGAATTATTCCTCTCCGCCCTGCTCTGCCTGACGCTTGCGGTCATCATCACGCGCACGCGCGCTCACTCCGGCGTTTCGACATTTCCGCACCGTTTGGAACTGCGCCCCCTACTCTGCGGGGCGCTGTTTGCGACTTGGGTCTGGCTGTCCGCGACGTGGGCCGCGCTTTCGTCTTCGGCCACTCATCTTGCTTTCCAGTGGAGCGCCTTCCTCGTTTTCCTCGCCCTCTTGTCCGGCCCGGCTGCACGCCCGCGCGTCGTGCGCGCATCATTCAAGGCGCTCGGCGTGGTCGTCTGGATACTCGGCATCGCGTGCGCGTTGGAGTCTTGGTTCGGAGCGCCGCTGACGGACGGCAATTTACGCGGAGACCTCAAGCCGCTGTT
>JBAVPI010000516.1:0-6391 GCA_049692915.1 Pyrinomonadaceae bacterium | reverse complement strand
GCCGACGCTCGCTTCACCCAACTCGAAATCGAGCGCGGCGGCAATCGCACGCGCGCGCTCGTACAGCGCTGCGACCTCTGCGGTGCGCTCCATCGGCGGACGATTGATTCCGCCCGCGACGTTGATGACGGCGCGCTCGTCGTAAGGTCGCAGATTGAGAATCGCGTCGCCGATGGCCTCAGCCTGTTGCAACGACTTGAAGCGCACGTCTATCTCGGCGCGAGCCGCCGCCGCCACGACGTTTGAAACCGTCCCGCCGCTGAGCAGGCCGACGTTGACGGTCGTACCATTCGCAAAGTCGTTCAACGCGTGCAGGCGCTCGACCTGTCTCGCGATTTCGAGGATGGCGCTGACGCCCTTCTCCGGCTCAAGACCCGCGTGCGCGGCGCGGCCCTCGACGGTCAAGACGAAATGGCCGGTTCCCTTCCGCTCCGTCTTGACCTTCCCGCCGGGCGCGGGCGGCTCTAGAACCAGCACATGAGCCGCGCGCCGCGCCTCCGCTTCCACCAGAGCACGCCCGCTATGGCTGCCTTCCTCTTCGTCGCACGTCAGCAGCAGCACGACGGAGCGCGAGGGCCGGAGCGATAATTCCGCGCACGCACGCAATGCTTCAAACGCGAGCGCGCAACTCGCCTTCATGTCGAAGATGCCGGGGCCGTAAATCTTCCCTTCCTCTTCGCGCCAAGGTCTTTCACGAAGCGAGCCGCGCGGATGCACGGTGTCGGTGTGCCCGATAATCAGCGTCGTGCGTTCAGTCTTCGCATCGCCGCCAAAGGCTCTGACCAGCAAGTGCTCGCCGTAATCGCCTGCCGCCGGAATGCGCTCGACGGAGTCTATGGCGCTGTGGCCCGCCGCCGCGCGCGTCAACAGTTCGGCGACGGCGCGGCTTCCCTCCAAATCTCCCGACGGTGATTCCTGCTCGACTAACTCGCGCGTCAACTTCAACACCGCCGCGCGGCGGCTTTGGAAATAGTTCAACAGCCCTTGCCCGCGCGAATGATTTATTTCGAGAGACATTTCGAGAGACATAGAGACACTTTGAAAACTTTCGACGAACAAGCGCGGGCACGGCTGTTAATGTGCGATGAAGCTCTCGCTTCTGACGGTCAACGACTCGATACGCTCGCGCCGTATCTCGAAGCCGATGCCCGCCCCCTCCGGCGCGATGATCGTGCCGCGCGGCGTGACGTTGACGGGCGGCTCGATGATGTCCTCTTCCCAGTATCGCGCGGAGGCCGACACGTCGCCGGGCAAGGTGAAGCCCGCGAGCGTCGCCATCGCGATGTTGTGCGCGCGACCGATGCCCGACTCAAGCATCCCGCCGCACCAGACGGGGATGCCGCCCTCGCGACACACAGCCTCGACCCGCTTCGCCTCGGCATGTCCGCCGACGCGACCGAGTTTGACGTTGACGATACGACACGCTTTCATCTCAATCGCCTTCGCCGCGTCTTCGGGCGAGCGGACGGATTCGTCTAAACAGACGGGCGTCTCAATCTGCTTTTGCAGCTTCGCGTGGTCTTCGCGGTCGTCGAAGGCGAGAGGCTGCTCGATCATCATCAATTTGTACTCGTCGAGCGCGCGAAACAGCGGTGCGTCCGCAAGCGTGTAGGCGGAATTGGCGTCAACCATTAATTCTATGTCCGGGAGATGCTCTCGGATCGTCTTCACAATCTCTGCATCCCAGCCCGGCTTAATTTTAACCTTGATGCGCTGGTAGCCGTCGGCCAACTCTTTGTTGATTTTTTCGAGGAGTGCTTCCGGCGTGTCCTGTATGCCGATGGAAACTCCGCACGGAATTTCCCGCTGCACGCCGCCGAGATGTTTCCAGAGCGGGACGCCGAGCCGCCGCGTCTCCAAATCCCAGCACGCCGTCTCAATCGCCGCCTTCGCCATGCGATGCCCGCGCACGCGCGCCGTCAAGTTGAAGGCTTCGCCCGCCGACTCGATTCTTTGGCCGAGCGTCATCGGCACGAGAAAGTTTTTCGTCACCTCCCACGCGCCGTCTATCCATTCCTCGCTGTAGAAAGGCCCTTCACCGGCGGTGCATTCGCCCCATCCTTCAGCGCTGTCGGCATCTTCGACGCGCACCAGCATAATGCGTCGCTCGATGGTGCGCCCGAAACTCGTCTCGAAAAAGTGGACGAGCGGCAGGCGTATTTCGCGCAGTTCGATTCGCTTGATTCTCATTCGGATAGGACTCCGGGAGCGGGCTTCGTCGGAAGCATCATAGCGGCTCACATCCTAACGCAAAAGAAGAAAGACGGCCAACACGACCGTCTTTCCGGGTTGAGAGATGACATTTGAAGACCGCCCGCATCGTGCGCGGCAGCCGGTGTTCAGACGGCTACTTCCTCGCCGGACAACGCTGGCCCCAGATTCTCCGTCGTCACGCTCTCTTCGCCTTCGAGCGCCGCGTGCATCGTATGCCACGAAAGACTCGCGCACTTGACCCGCGCCGGATAGTCGCGCACGCCGGAGAAAATCGTCAGGCGTCCCAGATGATTCTCTTTCTTCTCGACATCAAGCTCGCCCGTCACCATCCGGTGAAATTCGTCGAACAACGCTTGCGCTTCTTCGCGCGTCTTTCCCTTCAAGCTCTGCGTCATCATGCTCGCCGACGCTTTCGAGATGGCGCAGCCGGAGCCGACGAAACTTATTTCCCGCACGACTCCATCGTCCATCTGTAGATAGACCGTCAACTGATCTCCGCACAAAGGATTGTGACCCTCCGCGACGCGGTTGGCGCTTTCAAGCTGCCGGTAGTTGCGCGGTTTCTTGTTGTGGTCAAGGATGACCTGTTGATATAGCTCGCTGAGTTCAGACATATTCTTGAAGTATTGAATCGTCAATCATGCGCGGGTCAGAGATGATTGTTCATCCGTTCCCGATTGACGATTGACGGCCTTTAACTAAAAACTTCGATGACTTTTTCAATCGCCCCGGCGAGTTTGTCAACCTCTTCTTTCGTGTTGTAGAAGGCGAAAGAAGCGCGCGCCGTGGCGGGGACTTTGTAGTGCTGCATGACGGGCTGCGCGCAGTGATGCCCGGCGCGGATGGCGATGCCCTCCTGATCGAGAATCGTGCCCACGTCGTGCGGGTGAACGTCTTCGATGACGAAGGCCAGCACGCTCGCCTTCTCGCGCGCCGTGCCGATGATGCGGACGCCCTGTATATCCGCAATCCTTGCAGACGCGTAAGCCAGCAACTCCTGCTCGTAGCGGTGTGCGGCTTCGCGGTCAATGCTGTTGAGATAATCAATCGCCGCACCGAGTCCGATCTGCGAAGCGATGGCCGGAGTGCCCGCTTCGTACTTTTCAGGGATACCGGCGTAAGTCGTTTTCTCAAACGTCACCGTGCGAATCATCGACCCGCCGCCGATGAAAGGGTTCATCTGCTCAAGCCATTCGGCCTTGCCATAGACGACGCCGCTGCCCGTCGGCGCGAACATCTTGTGACCGGAAATCACATAGAAATCGCAGTCCAAATCCTGCACGTCAACCGCAAGGTGAGGCGCACCCTGCGCGCCGTCAACCAAGACCGGCACGCCGAGCTTGTGCGCCCGCGCCGTGATTTCTTTAATCGGATTGACTGTGCCGAGCGCGTTCGAGACGTGCCCGACGGCGACGAGTTTCGTGCGCTCGTTGAGAAGCGCGTCGTACTCGTCGAGCAGCAATTCGCCCGCGTCGTTCATCGGGATCACGCGCAGGCGCGCGCCCTTCTCCTCGCAGAGCATCTGCCACGGCACGATGTTCGAGTGATGCTCCATCTCGGAGACGATAATCTCGTCGCCCTCGCCGACGAACTTGCGCCCGTAGCCGTGCATGACGAGATTGATGCCCTCCGTGCAACCGCGCACGAAGATGCATTCCCGCGCCTCGCGCGCGTTGATGAAGCGTTTGACTTTTTCGCGCGCGCCTTCGTATGCGCTCGTCGCGCGCTGGCTGAGATAGTGCACGCCGCGATGAATGTTGGAATGCTCCTCGCGCAAATACTTCGCGCCGCGCTCGATCACTATCTGAGGCACTTGCGAAGAGGCTGCGTTGTCGAGATAGACGAGCGGCTTTCCGTTCACGCTCTGCGTGAGGACGGGAAAATCCTCGCGGACGCGTCTTACGTCCCATTCGACTCGCGCGTCAAGCACACCCGTCTGCTGTTCCGTCGCTGCCATGTTCATCCTCTCACACTTCCAGACGCGCTTGCAGACGGTTCAAAATCGCCTCGTCCAACTGCGTCTTGATCGAATTAATTTTAATCTTCTCGACAATCTCTTCCGCGAACCCGTAGGTCAGAAGATTGCGCGCCAGATCAGGGTGCAGCCCTCGACTGACGATATAGAATAATTCTTCCTCTTCGAGTTGGCCGACGGTCGCGCCGTGCGCGCACTTCACGTCGTCCGCGTAAATTTCCAGTTGCGGCTTGGTGTCAACGCGCGCGTCGGTCGAGAGCAACAAATTCTTATTGCTCTGCACGGCGTCGGTCTGCTGCGCACCCTTGTGCACGAAGACCCTGCCGTTAAAGACTGCGCGCGACTTGCCGTCGAGGATGCCTTTATAGTTTTGATGACTCGTGCAACGCGCCTTGCGGTGGTCAATCAGAGAATGCGTGTCGGCGTGCTGGCCCGTGCCGACCATGTAGAGGCCGTCCACCCAACACTCGGCCCCCTCTTCTTCAAAGAGAACTTCGATGCCGTGCCGCGAAAGCTGCCCTCCGAGCGTGATGGTCGTCAAATCATAGACGCTTCGTCGTCCAAGTTCAGCGCGCGTCGAAGCGACGTGAAAACCAAGCTCGCTCTCGTCTTGAACTTTGTAGTGCGTGAGCCGCGCATCTTCGCCGAGCGAGATTTCAACCACTGCGTTCGTGAGATACACGCCATCGCTCGTCGCCGAATAACTTTCGATCATCGTCGCGGCGCTCTCGCGCTCTGCGACGACGACCACGCGCGGAGACGCAAGCACGCGCGCGTCCGTCGGGTCGGCGATAAACTGCAAGAGAATGGGGGTTTCGACTTTCAAGCCTTGCGGGATGAACAGGAATGCGCCGGTGTGTAGGAACGCGGTGTTGAGTTGGACAAAAGCGTCGCCGTCGCGCCCCGCGCTTTGCTCCAGTTGCCCGCGAAGCATCTCGGCGTGCGTGCCGGACATGGCGGCATTGAGTTCACTGACGACCACGCCTGCGGGCAAATCTTTCAAGCTTGAAAGCTCCGGGTTATACACGCCGTTGACGAAGACGAGACGGCTGCGCGCGGCTTCTTCAAACACGTTTGGGCCGGCGTCACCGATGAGAGTGTCGCCGGTTTGCGTGTCGGACGCGGGGCGGAACGAGTCGCGTGTGAGCGCCGAGATGTTCGTGTACTTCCAATCCTCGTCGTCGGTCGTCGGAAAGCCCTGCGCCTCAAACCGTTCCAACCCGTCTTCGCGCAGGCGCGACGCCCACGACGGGCCGCTCCCGGAGATGCGCTTCGAGAACGACTCGAAGGTCGAGCGATATTGATTCTTCTCTTTTGTTGCCACTGACGCCATTTCTAAAATCTCTCGACACGGCACTGTTGCCCGCGTCGTTTTTGAACTTACGCGCTGATCGCAGACTGCTGGCTGCCGACCTCTTCCTTAATCCAGTCGTAGCCCTTCTCTTCGAGTTCGAGCGCCAACTCTTTACCGCCCGAACGCACGATTCGCCCCTTGTACAGAACGTGCACGAAGTCCGGCACGATGTAATTGAGGAGACGTTGATAGTGCGTGACGAGCACGATGGCATTGTCGGGCGTGCGGAGTTTGTTAACGCCGTCTGAGACGATGCGCAAAGCATCAATGTCGAGGCCGGAGTCGGTTTCGTCGAGCACGGCGAGCTTCGGTTCGAGCACGGCCATCTGCAATATCTCGTTGCGTTTTTTTTCCCCGCCCGAAAATCCTTCGTTCACCGAACGAGACATCAGCGCCGCATCCATTTCAACTATCTTCGCGCGCTCAACAAGCAAGTCCTTGAACTCAAGCGGGTCGAGTTCCTCTTCGTTGAGGTGCTTGCGCTTCTCGTTATAGGCGAGGCGGAGGAACTGCGCGTTGGAGACGCCCGGTACTTCCACTGGATACTGGAACGCGAGAAAGATTCCCTCGCGCGCGCGTTCATCAGGCGCGAGTTCAAGCAGGTTGCGGCCCTCAAAGACCACTTCACCCTTCGTCACTTCGTATGCGGGATGCCCCGCCAGAATCTTCGCGAGCGTAGATTTGCCAGACCCGTTCGGCCCCATAATGGCGTGCACTTCGCCCTTGTTAACCGTCAGGTCAATGCCGCGCAAAATCTCTTTGCCCTCGACGGTCGCATGTAAATCACGAATCTCTAACACTTTGCTCTCCTTCGGAGAGCCGTGAATCGTGAATCGTCAATCGTGAAT
>JBAVPI010000515.1:0-2683 GCA_049692915.1 Pyrinomonadaceae bacterium | reverse complement strand
ACATAAGTCGTGCCGTCCGACGAGTGCGCGATGTCGGTGGGAAGCGCGAGACTCTGCGCGCGCTCGGCGTCGCTGCCCGGCCCCGACGGATTAACGTGCGGGTTGAGGTCGTTGATTGACTGGACGGACGGTGCGCCGCCCGCGACTGTCGTCAACACGGAGACGCGATTGTGTTGGAAGCGCCCGTTGAGGTTCGGCTCGAAGCGGACTTGATTGTCGGATTCGAGGTTGGCGACGAAGAGGCGACTCGTCGAAGAGTCAAACGTCATGTTGCCGATGTGCGTTCCCAAACCACGCACCTGCGCCGTCATCGAAGGCGTCTGCGCGCCCGCGTCAATCACGACGAGGTCTATGTCCGCCAGCCTGTAATTGATTCGCTTGAGAGGGTCGGTGATGCGCTGCGCGTTCGCGCCTCCCCAAGAGCGGCTCAGTTCGTCAACCCAGTCCGCGCCGTTCCATTTGACGATGAGGCCCGTGTGCGGCGCGGCGGGCAGCCCCGCGGACATCGCCGGGACGGGCGGCGGCAGTCCGCCGTTGTTCGCCACGGTGGTTTCGGGGACGATGGTCGTCGCGTTGCCCGACTCGAAGACGGAGACGAAGACCTGCGCGCCATTCGCATTACGCGCGAGAGCGCGCGGCTGCTTGCCGAAGATGTCCAACGTCTGCGGCGTCGCGGTCGGGTTCGACGGGTCGAAGATTTTGACTTTGCTCAAGCCGGAGACGCAGACGAACGCCATCTCTCGATTGAGTCCGGCGAAGAGCACATCGGTCGGCTCGTCGCCCACGTCCAGTGTGCGCGTCACGTTGCCGGTCGCGAGGTCAACGATGCTCACGGAGTCCGACAACCAGTTGACGACCCACGCCTCGCGGTTGCTGCGCGCGGCGACGCTCACCGGCTCAAGCCCCACGGGAATCTCCGCGATGCGGACGGGAGTGCCGCCCGCCAAACCGAAAACGGAGAGCGTGCCGTTCGGCGAGTTGACGGCGAGCAGGCGCGTCCCGTCCGGCGTCAACGCGAGCGGGTGCACGTGCGGACTCTCGAAGTTTTTGAACCCCTGCGCGCCGGACTGAGCAGAGGCGCGGGGCGTCTGAGGGCCGCCCGCCATCCAGAGCGCGGCGAACGTTAAACTGATAATGATGAAGAGAAAGCGAAGCGAAACCTGACGGCGAGATCGAGGGGGAATCATCGGCGTGCCTTTCGAGTTCGAACGATTCAAGGGGGCAAGCAGCGTCGGGGTGAAGCTGCGAGATGCTAAGCGCCGGACTTTCGACGAAGATTGATTGTCGCGATGCGATAACGCTCGCGCCGTTCCCTGTGGAGAAAAACTTTTAGTCGCTCGCGGCCTTCATGCGCGTCCGAGCGCCGATGGTCAGGAGCGTGACGCGGAAAGTCGTGCCCTGTCCCGGCGCGCTCTCGACGAAGATGTGGCCGTAGTGTTCCTGCACGATTCCGTAACTGACGGCGAGGCCGAGGCCCGTCCCCTTGCCGACGCCCTTGGTGGTGAAGAACGGGTCGTAGATGCGTGCGATGTTTTCGGGCGCGATGCCGATGCCGTCGTCGGAAATCTCGATTGTAATCTCGTCGTCCTCGCCGAGCGCCGTGCGCAGACGGATGCGCCCGCTCTCAGGGATGGCATCGCGCGCGTTGAGGAGAAGGTTCGTGAAGACCTGTTGCAGCTTGCCCGCGTTGCCGAAGACGGCGGGGAGTTCCGGAGCGTACTCGCGCACGAGTTCGATGCGACTCTGACGGAATTGCGGCTCAAGGAGTTGGAGCGTGTCGTCGAGCACGCGATGCACGTCCACGCCTGCGAACTCTGCCGCGCTGCCCGTGCGCGAGAAGTTGAGCAGGTTCGTCACGATGTCTGTGGCGCGGTCGGTCTGCCGCCGAATCTTCGTCAGGAGCGCGTGCTTCGGGTCGGTTTCCGGGAGCATGCCGAGCAGCATCTGCGTGTAACTCGACACCCCTGTCAGCGGCGTGTTGATTTCGTGTGCGACGCCCGCCGCGAGTTGGCCGATGGAAGAGAGTTTCTCGCGCTGCTGGAACTGCTCTTCGAGCCGGACGCGCGCCGTGACGTCTTCCAAGACGACGAGCGCGCCGGTGTGGACGGCGGAGTCGGTGCGCTTCAAGGGGGCGAGCGCGATGTTGAGAATGAGCGGGCGATTCTCGCGCGTCGCCGTGTGCAGCTTGTAGAGGCGGCGCAACTCGCCCAACTCCCAGCCTGCCCTGCCGAGCACTTGATGAAGGGTGTCGGCGAAATCTTCCGCGAAGAGGTCTTCGACGCGCTGCCCCGTGGACTCGCCGCGACGCACGCCGAGCATCTCTTCGAGTGCGGAGTTGCAGGCCGTGACGCGCCCCTCCGTGTCCACGGCGAGCAGCCCGACGTTGATTGATTCGACGATTGATTCGTTGAAGTCTTTGAGCGACTCTAATTCGACGGCGCGCGTCTTCTGCTCCTGATAGAGCAGGCTGTTCTCAATCGCGACCGCCACATAGCCGGAGACGGTGTGAAGGATTTCGAGGTCTTCCGAAGAGAGCAGCGCGCCGCCGGTCGAGCGGCCCAGACCGATCACGGCGACCATCCGCCCGCGCACCACGCACGGCACATAGTAGTGCAGCGCGCGACGCACGAAGCCGGAAATTTCAGGCGGCATGTCGAGTCCGTCGGCGCGCACGATGCCGCCG
>JBAVPI010000514.1:0-2014 GCA_049692915.1 Pyrinomonadaceae bacterium | reverse complement strand
GAACATGAGTGCCCCGCAGGACGACGCCGCGCCGGCTATGCCGAAGGGCAGCGCCGACGGCGGGCCTGTGAACAAACACTTGCGCGAGCGTGAGGGCTGGCCCGTCGAAGATACGGGCGCGCAGTTGGGAACGGAGATCGTCCCGCAGGAATTGCTCGCTGTCCCGCCGTCCTCCCCTGTTCAACTCGACGATGCGCGGCGGCCTCGATGGAGCGGCGGCGAATTGGCGTCGGAGACAGAGCACAACAAAGCTCTCCACGAAGCGAAACCGGAGAAGGCGCAGAACTGGAAGCAAAGAGTTTTCCCGCTCGTCGCGCAGTTCGGCTTGAACGCGTTGCGGTCGGGCGACCCGCTGGCCGCGCTCGGCGGCGCTGGCATGGGGTTGGTGACGGGACTCGCCGACCCGCGCGCCGCCAATCGTATGAGGCTCGGCCAACAAACCGCGCAATCGGACAAGCTGCTCGGTCAGTTGAGAGGGCAGCGTAAAGAAGACTTGAACGCGCAAGAGCAGCAAGCGGACATCGGGGTTAAAAATGCCAATCGCGACTGGCTGAATAAGCGGCCCGCGCTCGAACAGAACAAGCTCGACGCTTCAACGCTCAACAGGGAACGGGCCGCCGTGCTCTCAAATCTCCGGTTACTGAAGGGCCAGAAGATTGACCCGCGCAATCCGAAGCACGCGGCCTTGCTCGAACGCGCTGCGAATGCCGGGATTGAAGTTGATCCGACGGAGTGGAACAACTCGAAAGAAAACGTTACCACGCTTCACATGACGGACTTGGCTGACCCCACGAAGCGAAAGGTCGTCGCGTGGAATCGGGTCACGAACGCGCAGGAAGATTTGGGATACGACGGCTTCCAAATACCACTTGACGAAAACGGTATGTCAGAAGCGCAACGGCGCACGGACGACGACCGCGACGGGGCGCGCACGGCGACTGAGCGCCAGCGGACGATTGTTAACGATCTGTCGCGTATCCGCATCGGGCAGGGGGAGCAGCGTCTTAACCTCGCGCGCGACTCTCAGGACTCACGACTTGATGCCACGACGCGGCGCGAACTGAGCGACGCATACAAGCTGCAAGCGGAAGTGGAAAAGGCGCGCTCCGATGCCGACTCATACGCGGGCCTCGGCACGTACACGGGCGACGATGGCAAACCTCACAGGGCGAAGTGGGCCGTCCAAAAAGAGACGGATGCCCGCAACAAAGCAGAGGCTCTGCAAAAGCGATTCGAGGGCACATACGGTTACTTGCTGCAAGGCGCTCCCGCTGCAGCTGCGCCGCCCTCTTCGTCTCCGACCCTTCCCCGACGAAGCGCGCCCGCGCGCCGCGGCGCTGCTCCCGCTGCTGGTGGACTGTACACCGTTGACGAAGTGCGCGCCCGCGCCCGTGCGAAGGGCGTCAATGAAGATGCCGCAATCGAGGCCGCTCGCGCGAAAGGAATGCTCAGGCAATAGCCATGCGCGACGCACTCGACTCCATGCTCGAAGAGATAACGCCGTCTCCCGTGCCGGATGCTGCTCCTGAGTGGGAAGCGTTCCCCGACTCGGCCCGCTCGCTCAACATTCCGCGTGCGGCCATGCCGCAGATCAAGAGCGAGCATAGGGGCGCGCTCGTACAGTTCTTGAAGGGTCGGGGTATCTCGCACACGCGCGAGGACGTTGCGCCCTCGTCTCTCACACCTTCGCAGGCTGAGTTCTCCTTCGCGAAAGTCGTGCGCGCGCGCGACTATGACGGGCCGTAGCGTCCTCTGCTCATCAGTTCGGATAACCACGTCGCCGACGGACATCATCAATGGCTCGCCTCGCTCGCTGAAGACCCACACGCACCCGTCCCTGCGTTGCGCGTGAACGCACCGATACACCAGCTTCTACTTGAGGCCGCACGCTTCCCCTCATCCGGCGTAGATGATGCGAGCAACGCCGCGCCGCTCGATCACTCGCCGCGTGCTGCTCGACTTGAGAGTGCGCCGCCGGGGGATGCGCTCGACGGGCTGCTCGACGGGATAAAGC
>JBAVPI010000513.1:0-13524 GCA_049692915.1 Pyrinomonadaceae bacterium | reverse complement strand
GTCTATCAGGCTCTACTGCCGGACAGAGTTACTTGGTGTCGAGGCTGCGCAGGAACGCTACGACAGCCGCGCGCTCTTGCGGGTCGGACAAATAGAAGGCGTGCGGGGCGGTCGCTCCGCGGCCCGGATCGAACAGATTATCCAGACTCGGCACTGAATTGTCGTGAAGGAAGACGGGCTTGCGCGCGAGGTCGAGCAGGAGCGGGAGCGCGATGCCGCGCACCTCACCACGCACTGACGCGTTCAAGACGGCCATCTTGTCGTCGAAGAAGAAGCCCGGCGTGTCCATGACGGGATTGAGCGGTGGTTGTCGTTGCGCCAGCACAACGGGATTGTCGCCGGGGAAGATCGTTTTCATCGGCACGATGAAGGCGGGCACGGGCTTGCCTTGATCAACGTTATGGCAAGTCGTACAGCCGGACGTGCGGAACAGTTCGCGCCCGCGCGAGATCATCTTGCCGTCGCCCTTCGCACCCTTTGGCGCAGCCAAGCCGATGACGTAAGCATTCATGTCGAGCAATTTCTGATTGTCCACCCGAAGGCCGATAGGCCCGTCTTCACTGCCGGGTGCAGGATGGGACGACGCCTTCACAAATGGATAGCCGGTGACGCCGGTTGCCGCCAGCACCTTCACGTAATCATCTATCACTTCATCGCCCGCCGCGCCCGCGAGTTTGTGCACGAACTCGCGCCCGCCCGGTGTGGTCAGGTCGGTCAGGTCGAAGAGGGCCGTATAGACGAGGTTGTTGAAGTTGTCGAGTCGTGCGATTGCGCCTTCGCTGCCGAACGGGGCGGCGAGGTCTTGGCGGAAGAACGGCGTGATGTGCATCGGGTTGCCGTTTCCGTCGAAGGTGTCGTCGAACATGCCGACCGGATAATTCTGCGGGTTCGAGAGGTAGGCGTCCACCTCGGCTTCGGTCGAAGTTTCCGTCAGACCTTTGGACGCGCGCCCGAAGGTCTTGCCTCCGTTCGCCTTCAAGGCGAGTTGCAAGATCGGATAGAGCGCACGCGAGTTCGCGCCCGTTGCGAGGATGCTGCCGACGTTCAGATTGTGATTCGACAAGCCGTCTTGCCGGTGGCCGACTGAGCCGCCGCCCGGCAGACTCAAGACCGCGCCGTCGGTGATGGTGTGACACAGGGCACAACTAACACCCACCTTGTCTCCGCCCGCCACGTCAATCTTGCCGTCGCCATTACTGTCTTTGGCGGGCATGCCGATCACGGCGTTGGCGCTGATTAACTTGGCGGTCGTCGCCGGATCGTTGAGCAGCGCGGAACTGCGTCCCGTCGGATCGGCCTTCAGGTCAGCCGCGACAGTCTTCTTGGTAGCAGCATCGAGCGCGTCCACGTCAACGCTCAGACCAAGCTTTAAGGCTTGCATCGGTGTGACGCGCGCGGCTGCGACGCCTTGCGGCATGCGGACGGCATCCGTCCAGAAGCCTTCGTTGCCGAAGGTCTCGAAGCGAAACACGTCGCGTCCGGACTTGGCGTTGCCGTCCTGTCGCGGCACGCGCGTGCCTTGATTGGCCGGCCCGTCGGTCGGCGCGCCATTGCGTTGTGCGCTACCCACGCCTCGCCCTGCCCATGCCACCAGCAGCAGACAGAGTCCAAGCACCAGTAGCTTTACGCGATTGGAATTTATTTTCATGTGTTCTCCCTAGGTTAAGTCCATCAAAGGATAAGACAAGCGATTGCTCACTGCGCGCTCCTGAAAAAATTACCGGCCATTGTTTGCCTCCCAAATGTTTTTACTCGAAACAGGTAAGTTCCCGGTCTGCGCCGAATCAGTCGCAAACCGGGAAGCCTAACTCGCATGCGCTTACGTTTAGATAAGCTCTACCTCAAGCTTGGGAAGCAAACGCAAGCTTAGGAAGCAAGCGTCGCAACGCTTTCTTATCGTCCGTCGTCGTCGTCATCCTCGCCATTGTCATCGTCGTCGCTGTTACCGTCGTTGCCGTTACTGCCATTGCCCCGGTCGAGGTTCGGCTTGAACAGCGGCGACTCCTTATCGTCAACGAAGACATTGAGGACTTGCATCTTCAGCCGGTTGCCGGTCAGGAAGGCGTGATTCGTCAACAGCACCGAGCCGAAGCCGTCGAAGGAGACGCACGCGGGCGAGTCGAACATCGTCTGGTCGGTGATGCGTGTTTTCTCCGTGCCGTTGCGCCGCAGAATCGAGAGACCGCCGCCGAAGAAAGGCCCCACCGGCAGCCGGTAGCCCGGCGGGACAAGGAAGCCCGTGGGCGGCGGCGAGGCCGGGTTCAGCAATGCGACGTAGAGCAGGCCGGATTTGCCGAACGCGATCCCGTCAGGAAGATCATTAGCAGGGTATAAGTGGAAGAGCTTGAGGTCGGCTTCGCTCAAGTTCTCCGGATGATTGACGAGCGGGATCGTATAGATGCCCGCACGCGCCCCGCGCGGCGTGACTCCATCGTCGGAGATCGCGATGTAAATCTTTTTGCCGTCGGGACTGATGCGCAACCCGTTGGGGCCGAACCCGCCTTCTGCGTCGAAGCGTGACGATCTGAAATAAATCTCCGCCTGTCGCGGCAGCGGCCCGCGCGGTCGAACGATCCAGATCGTCGCTTGGTTTGAATCGCTCACGTAGAGATTGCCGCGCGCATCGAACGCCATCTCGTTCATGATCGGGCGCTCGTCGGTCAGCGTCGGCGAGCAAGCCACGCCCGGCACCACTACGCCGCCGGGACACGGCGGGAGATCGGGAAAGCGCGTGGCGTATAACTGTTGCGTGTTTTGATTGTCGAGTTCGAGACGGAAGATGCCGTCCTGAAACTCAGGCACGTAGGCGCGCCCCCGCCCATCAAACGCGACGTGCGACACGGCGCGCGGGTTGATCGGCAGTTGATTTTTATTGACGGCGAATTGCCGCAGCAGTTGCCCGGTGCATTTATTGAACTCGAAGAGCATTGACTGCTCGGTCGGGTTTGGAAAATGCACGTCCTGCCCTTTCGAGCTATAAGGCGCGACTGCGCCAGCGATGTAAACCTTGTCGCCCTCGACGGCGTTGCCTTCCGGATAACCGGGATATGGCACTTGCGCCAGCACCTTCACGTCACCGAACGGGCGATTCGAGTTATCGCATAGTCCGGCTGGCTGTGACTGGGATTGTGATTGAAACCGCGCGCGAGAGCTGACCTTGACCTGACCTGTGAACATGACACACGTCAGCGTAAGTACGCTAATCATCACCGTGATGAAGAGTTTTGACTTCACTAATCTACCTCCTGTAGGACGCTTGAGCGTTAGCCGGGACAAGCCTAAACGCTGGTGAGTTGCTTGGCAGTGACTTTGGAACAGGAACGTCAACAGCCGCTCAGGGGGTTTGCCTACTGCGATAAGTTGTTTGACTTGGACGAGGGGAGACTGGAAGATAACTAAAGCAGCTTGTACTGTCTGTGCGCTAACACGCCTAAAATATGTTTTAAGTGCACATTGTTTGTGTCGTAAATTTTTCCCATGCGGGCCGCGCTCCATCATCGGCGAGCTCTCAAGCTTCAGTTCTTCGCGCGGCCATTATCCGAATAGCGAGGTCACACACGGTTATGCCTGCAACTCTTCCCGACCCACGCGCGAATCGTCTCCTCGCCATCCTGCCTGCCGAGGAATATCAACGCCTGCTTCCGCAATTAGAATACGTTACCCATTCGTTCGGCGAAGTCATCTACGAGCCGGACAAGCCGATGGAGTACAGTTGTTTTCCTCTCACCTCTACCCTTTCTTTGCAGTACACCACGGCGGACGGAGCCACTATCGAGATGGGGCTGGTCGGCAAAGAAGGCATGGGCGGCATCACCATCTTCACGGGCGGCGGCACGATGCCTAATACAACGGTAGTGCAGATCGCGGGCGCGGCATACAGGATGAAAGCGAAGGCACTGCAAGCCGAGTTCGCGCAGGGTGGCTCGCTGCAACAACAACTGCTGCGATTCATGCAGGCTTTGATTGTCCAAATCTCACACACCTCCGTCTGCAATCGCTTGCACACAATTGAACAGAGGTTCTGTCGCCATCTCTTGCTGCTCCACGACCGCGTGTTGTCGGATGATCTGAAGGTGACGCAGGAGCTAATCTCCCGCATGCTCGGCGTGCGCCGCGAAAGCATCAACGTGGCCTCCTGCCATCTGCAAGCCAGAGGCGTGATCGTCTATAGTCGCGGGCACATACACATCCGGGACAGACAGGCATTGGAAGCGTGCGTCTGTGAGTGCTATCAAGTGGTCAGGCAGGAATACGACAGGTTGATCGGCTAAATCGTTGACGGGCGAAGGCGTTCACACGGGCAACCCTTCGATTCTGCGCGATCCCGAACGGCGTAGCGACGAGCTTCGCCCGTCCTTGAGCATCACTCTCTATACGGGGACGGACGGAGCATGCTGGCGACGCCGGAACGGCTCATCGGTGCTCATTCGACATCTTTCACAAATGAAGCGGCCCGCTCTCGGAAGAGTCAGGCCGCTTCGCTTCACGTCGCAGACATCATTGTCATTGATTATCAACGACCGATTCGATGGACGCTTGAATGCCGGCGGGCACGTTCGAGAAGAAATCATATCCCGTCAGAGCCTCAACCTGATCCACGCTCACACGGTATCCCTGCCACGCGTTCGTCCTGATGCCCTGCGTGTTCGGCATGATTACGGCGATCAGCCGCGTGGCCGAGTTCACACGGAACACGTCGTTGCCCGACGCCTGCGGGATGACCATCATCACCTTCCATGTCTGCGACGGCACGGCGACGTGACCGCCCGCAATCGTTGTCGTTACGCCCCCGTTCGATCCTGTTCCCCCTGAGCCTGTCCCGCCCATGAAGATGTACAACTCGTTGCCCTGACTCACCAGCATCCGGCTGTAAGTCTCAAGTTGTTCCCAAGGCCCCTGATTGTTATCCGGCGACTGCGGCATCATGTTCGTCATCAAAAACGTCGCCGAGTTATTGCTGACCGTGTTCGTGCGATCACCCGACGGGCAGTGATGTCCGCGGTCGAATCCTGATCCGGTGTAATCCGTTCCCTGCACCTGATACCACCCGGCAGGCAGTGTCGTGTCGTTGCGGAAATCGTTCTGCCGCGCGGCGCTCCCGATCCACGTCGAGTCTAAGTGCCAGCCCACCCAGTTCGGACGACCCAGATCGCGAGCATAAGAGACGGCGTACTGCGGCTTGTCGAGCAGGTAGTTATTCGGCTGATTCGTATTCGTCACAGCGTTACTTGGGTTGCCCATCACGAGATGCTCGCTCGACGAAGGCGGCGGAGTGGGCGTCGGTGTCGGAGGCAACGTGTAGGCGCTGATCGTGATGTTGTCGAGGTTCAGGCGATTCGCTCCGCCCGAAAGTTTCAGTATCCTGAAACGCACGGCGCTCGCCGTGTTAATCGTGAAACTGGCCGTGAGGAGCGAAGTGGAAGACGTCGTGACGGTTGACCCGACCTTCGTCCAAGACGCGCCGTCGTTCGTCGAAGAGTCGAGTTCCCATCCGCTCGCGCCGTCCGTGCCGAAGACGGCGTGCTGCACCGTGACCGTCCCCGCGCCGGAGACGTTGAAGTTCATTTGCACGCTCCCGACGTTGCGGACGCGCGCCGAGTAAGCACCCGTCTTGCGGTCGGTCGAAAGATTGCCGGTGAGCGCGTCGTCCATGTACCACTGACCCGTGCCGAGTCCGACGGTCGCGGCGGCATAAGCGGTCTTGCCGCCCGCCTCGAAGCCTTCGGAGAAGGAGGATTGGGAGTTGACGATGAAGGAATGTTGGAAGCAGAGTGCGGCGAGGACGAGCGCAAGCGCGCCGCCCCAGAGTTTGATTCTCAGGTTCATATGTGTTGTGGTCTCCGGTTGGGTGAAGGCCCAGCGCAGGCGACGCGCAAGAAGAGCGCGCGGCCTTGGGGCCGAAGGTCGAATAGCTGAGAGGGGAAGCAAGAAGTGTTCGAGAAATGAGCCGCGCGAATCTTACTCGCGGGCCGGATATGGCGCAATGAAAATCTGTGTTAAGACTCGGAGCAGCCCCGTCGGAAAATGCGCCGACTCTTCACCGCACAACTTATTGCAGAAGGCTCAGACCGGAGAGCGACAACTTCAATCAACGGATGCTCGAAGAGCGCTGGCGGGATTTGATGTATGCTGCGAAGGGCCGGACGCATTGAATGAAAGGATGCCGGTCGGGTAACACCTTTGTCAGATCGTGTTCGCCGGATTGCTACGGTTAAAGCGGTGACAGGCATTTCGAGTCGCCACAGTTTCACCGCCCGATCATCATCACCACTGCCGGCCAGCCATTGCCCGTCCGGGAATTAGTTTGCACAAAACTATCTTATTGCTCATTGCTCATCTGCTTGCCCTGCTCCTGATTCGCATAATTTTACATGAGTGCTTATATCTTCAAATTTTAGCTCAGGATGAGAGCGACTTTTCCACTTTAAGTTTTGCTGTTTTACCATACCAACTATACATTTTATGCCCTAGTTGACAGACTTCAGACTATATTTAAGAAAAGTTGTCATTGCTCGTAAGGTCGAAGAGTGATAAAGTCGCGCTATTATGACGACTGCTCCCTCTGTTGAGGACTACACCCCATTTAGCATCTCGCCTAATCCTAATACCCTCCACATTACGCCCGGATTGAAGGCGGTGCTGGCTAAGGTGCGCTTCACGGTTAATAAGCGGCAGGGATTGTGTGCGCTGCTTGGTGATGTGGGACTCGGCAAAAGTACTCTACTCCGCTATCTTTTCGGTGAGTATGCCGCTAATGATAACTGCCTGACGACCCTTGTCCCGACCCCCAAGTTCCCTTCCCCCTTTGCTTTCCTCAAATATATGGCGACTGATCTGGGTGTTGACGGCAAACGATCTCTCACACAGCAACGTGACGAACTTGAGCGGTGGCTGATAGACCGCTACGAGGCAGGTAAGAACGTCGTGATTTTCGTAGATGAGGCTCAAGTGCTAGATAACGCGCAACTTGAACTTGTGCGCGGCCTGCTCAACTTCGAGACACATACGCATAAGCTCGTCCAGATCGTGCTCGCCGGTCAGCTCGAATTACGCGAGAAACTACAGAGCGAAAAGAACCGTGCTCTTTACAGCCGCATCTCAACCTACTCTGTCTTAGACCCGCTTACGCTTGACGAGACGGGTGGCATGCTAGCGCACCGATGTAAACACGAAAGCATTAATAACCCTTTCACAACTGAAGCGGTAGAAAAGCTGTATGTTGTCACAAAAGGTATTCCTCGTTCCATCCTCAAGGTCGCTGCGCTCGCTTATGAAATGATGCTTATGGAAGGGGCACAAACGATTGATCCGGAACTCGTTTCCGATACCGTGCCTGAGGTGGCAGTTTAATGAGTAGATTCGCGCGCTTAGTCAACGCCACTCCACCTCCTAAGATTGAACCAGAGAAAGAGCCACCACGCCCTGAAGAGAGGCAGCCACCACAAAGCAGCCAGCCATTACAAAGCTCTCAGCCACAAGAGAGCAGCCAGCTTTCAGAGCAGCCACGTGGCGGCTACGATAGCAGCCAGCTATCACAGAGCAGCCAGCTACAGGAGAGCCATGAGCCGACACCAACTGAGCCTCCTGAGAGCAGCCAGCTACTACAGAGCAGCCAGTCGCATAAAAGTCAGGTTAATTTATTAGCATCGTTGCCGGATGCAAAAGGGCACATGGAGACGCCCTTTCAGTTGCTGGATCATCTATTCAGACACCTCGATCCGTTTGAGCAGGCGGCTTACATACAACTCTGCCGATTGTCGTGGGGATGGAAGCAAAATCGCTGTCGGGTCAGCAATCCTAGGCTTGCAGAGCGGGCTAATATGTCACTGGCACAGGTCAAGAAAGTAGTGGCTAAACTGATTAGTAAAGGACTGATTGAGAAGACAGGAAATATACAGGGATTTGGAAAGGATCAAGGAGTAGAGTATATAATTCATACTCCAAGCTGGCAGCTTTCACGGAGCAGCCAGCTACAGCAGAACAGGCAGCCATATAAAAGCAGCCAGCTACAGCAGAGCACCAATATAAAGAATATAAATATAGATCAAAAAGGGGAGACGGCTTCGCCTGATTTATTAAACTGCCCGGATTGCCTCGGCACAGGTTTCTTTTATCCTGAAGGAAAAGCCGGTGGGGTGAAGCGGTGCAATCATGAACGTTTGAAAGAGAAGTAGCCTGACCGTTAGATAATAGACCTCTTGCAAAAGTCATTGACGAATGCAACAAGTATCTCACAAGGATAAATCTCGATGAACTGTGAACGAATCAAAGATTTACGACCCGCGCCTTTCAAACGCTGTTGCCGAGTCAAACCTGAAACTTTTCACAAAATGCTTACAATCGTTTCTCTCCATCTGGCAGAAATTAGAGTTAAGACTGGAGGCTCGTTGTAAATCTCCTTCAGCCGATGGAGCACCGAGTAGTTCATTGATCATCTGACGAAGCCGCGCGCCCGAGGCTTTCGTCTGCACATATGCAGACAGAAGTTCAAAGCGTGTGCGCTTGGCTTGGTGAGACTCCTAGCCGTTCGGCCGTGTCACGGGCGAATTGTTCAGCCTCTATGAGGTTCACCTCTCCTTTCGCAAGGCCGCGACCACGTCAGGAGGGAAGTTGAGCAGCCGCAAATAATGGTCGACGAAGCTTGAGAAGGAGATTTGGGATGATGTTTCACGGTCGAGGATGTCGCCGAGTCTCGCGGCTACTCTCAACAACTCCTCACGCTTCCATTTGCCGGGGCGTCCGCGCTTAGTGTCAGTGGCAGGATAGCGTTGCGCGTGGCGAGCGGCGCGCAGTAGCCGCACCAACTCTTTCTCTTTGTGTGGGATGAGTTCGGGCAGCGCCGAGCGCAGATGCTCGATGACGGAGCGGACGGCCGCCAGCGAGGCGAGGGGGTCGGTCTTGCGTTGTCGGCGTCTTGTTGCTCTCAGTGATTGATGATGGCTCCAGACACAGGGTGATGTTACACAGATATATATATTACATGTAGAATGAGTAGAATTTTGTTGAAAATGTATAATGAGCACACAAACGCGTCAGTTGTGAATACATCGTGCTATAGGCGGTCAGTTAGGTCATCCGAAAAATAGGTCATCCGAAAAATCATTGCTGCTTTCAGTTTCTACGCGATTATTTAAGCAGGGATAGGTATATCTCAAAATGAAGAGCGGCGTAGCGCATATCTCATCATTAGCAGATTACCTACGCCCTTATCAGCCTAGCTCGCCAGAAAATCACACTTGATTGTGCAGATGTGAACGGCAGAACCTGATGACGCTGTACCTTGATTGAACTTGGCTGCAATTATCGAAGTCGCCTCTGGCTCGGAAGTTCTTGAGAATTAGAATGAATAATCCTCAATCAAAATCCGTCGGATGGTCTGGAAATAAACGGCGGCAACAATGAGGCGCGGCGGAGGCAGGCTTTGCAGGCGGTATGTTTATATTGCCCTTGACCGGAGAGAGCAAATGTCCCTCCGGTCAAGGGCTTTTGGGATTCGGCTACCGCGTAGTCAAACTACGTGGGTTGTGAGATTTAACAGGGTACGTACCCATGACCGCCGGGGTCTTCGCAACAAATGTCAATGATTTCCGACGTTTGATATACCGTGGCGCGTCCGGTCAGAGTTCCATGCCCGTTACAGTTGATGTAGCGGCTCCCCACCTCCTGTGTGTGACTCGCATCACTGTAATAGGTAACTATGTACGAGTAGACCGGGTACGAAGTTGAAGAACTAACCTTACTCGACGGAAGGAAAACACCTAACATCGCCAGCGCCAGAATTGCCGGGAAAACAATTCGCCTGTTTAGTTTGGAAAATGTGCTCATGGCTCCTCCTTAATTTGGGTGGTTTGTCGCGACGTTGATTGCGCCCTGAAAAGTAAGATGACTCGCTTCGAGCATGGACTGATCGGATGGTGGGTAGCCAAAGCCAAGTCATCGAATGTGATCAAATACGTCTTCACCTTACTTACCGGAGACGCGCTGAAAAACGTCACAAAGTTTTTCAGTTCAGTTGAAGCCAGCTTCCAGTATTAAGTTCAAGGCATAACTTCAACCTGCTTCATTTCCGGCGAGCCAGCCTTAAATAAGACACGACCGCCCGGATGGGAAAGCATGAGGGCTTTCGCCATTCAGCGACTAAAGTTAAAGAGGGGCAATGTGATGTACTGCTATACGCGCTCGCAGAAATGTTGTCAATAGAAATAGATTTAGGAGTGCCCGCCTGCGCATCATCCTGTGCGACCGGCCTATCACGATGAGGGTTATGACGACGAACTGTAGCCCTATCAGAGCGTGACGACGTTGGAGCCGACGAGAAGGTGGAAGTTTCCCTACCCGTCCGGTGCTGTCATGTGGGCGATGACCCTGCTCGTTTATTCGGCCCGGTATTGTTCGTCGCTGACCTTTTCCATCCACTCGACTGCCTTGCCGTCGAGTTGTTCCACGATGGCGATGTGCGTCATGGCCGTGGTCGGCGTAGCGCCGTGCCAGTGCTTCTCGCCCGGTGGGCACCAGACCACGTCACCCGCCCGTATCTCCATTTTCGGGCCGCCCTCGCTTTGTACCCATCCGCACCCGGACGTGACGATCAGGGTCTGACCCAGCGGATGGGTATGCCACGCCGTCCGGGCACCCGGCTCGAACGTGACGATTGCACCGCCGACACGCGCGGGGGCGCTGCTCTGGAACGGCGAGTCAATGCGCACGGCACCGGTGAAATACTCGTCCGGCCCCTTGCCGGAAGGCTGCGAGCCGCTTCTTTTGATGTCCATTTTCTCAATCGCCTGATGTACTCGCCGGGCGCGGGGCAATGTCCCCCTAGTCGTCGCGCCCGGCAGCCGGTTCGTTTGTTTTCTGTTCTGCCACACCCGTTACTCTGATTTGAGAGAGGCCATATCAATCGAGAAGCGGTACTTCACGTCGGACTTGAGCAGCCGCTCGTAGGCTTCGTTGACCTTCTGGATGGGGATGACTTCGATGTCGGCGGTGATGTTGTGCTCGCCGCAGAAGTCAAGCATCTCCTGCGTCTCGGCGATGCCGCCGATGTTCGAGCCGGAGAGACTGCGGTTTCCCATGATGAGGCTGAAGGCGGCGACGCCCAGAGGCTTCGCAGGCGCACCGACGAGGGTGAGGTTGCCTTCGAAGCCGAGCAGGTTGAGATAGACGTTGATGTCGTGATCGGCGGAGACCGTGTCGAGAATGAAGTCGAAGCTCCCGGCGTGCTTCTGCATCTCGTCTGCGTCGCGGGAGACGACCACTTCGTCTGCGCCGAGACGGAGCGCGTCCTCCTTCTTATTGGGCGAGGTGGTGAAGGCGACGACGTGTGCACCGAACGCGCGTGCGAACTTCACACCCATGTGGCCCAAGCCGCCGAGGCCCACCACGCCGACCTTCTTGCCCTTGGTAACGCCCCGGCGACGCATGGGCGAGTAGGTCGTGATGCCGGCGCAGAGGAGCGGCGCGACCCCGGCCAGTTCGAGATTGGAGGGAACGCGCAGGACGAATCGCTCGTCAACGACAACGCTCTCGGAGTAGCCGCCGTAGGTGACTCCGCCGAGGTGTTTGTCCGGGGAGCCAAACGTGAGGGTCATATTCGGGCAGAACTGTTCGAGGCCCGCCTGACACCGGACGCAGGTGCCGTCCGAATCAACCATACAGCCGACCCCGACGAGGTCGCCCGACTTATACTTGGTAACGGTCGAGCCGACCTCAGTGACACGTCCGACGATCTCGTGGCCGGGGACAATCGGGTAGACCGTGGGGATGAAGCTGCCCCACTCGTTGCGCACCGAATGAAGGTCGGAGTGGCAGATGCCGCAGAAGAGGATTTCGATCCGCACGTCGTTTGCGTTCGGATCGCGCCGATGAATCGTAGTTGAGGCCAGCGGCGACGTTGCGCCGGCGGCGGAGTAAGCTTTCGTATCGTACATGGTATTTATGCCCCTTTATGCAAAATAAGCCCTTTACTTTTATTCAGTCCGCTCAGCGGCCCACCCTTCGCTCCAGATGTTCGAGATACCGTGCACCCTGCACGGTGATCTGCGAGGCGACGCTCTCGCGTCGGCTTACCTTAACTTTCAATGTCTATCTTTCAGTTCCGTTAGTAACCATTTTTTGTGTCCTGCTGTTTTTAGTGTGATTCTAAAGGCTCCGTAATACAGAGCGATAAGACGATACTCGCGAATAATTCTACAATCCTGCAAAAACTATACGTGCGGCATGCCGATAGGAAACAAAGAGGCTAAGAATGAATTTATGAACCGGCGAGAAGCGAAGCGCGAGGCCCAATAAGGTCTCTTCTCACAAATTCTGCGTGCGCGAGGTTACGCTTCCGGCAGGTTGAGACAGCCACCGGCACAGAGCATGTGCCGACGCACACCGAAGCGGTCAGGACAGAGAAGCGATCATCGTTCTGTCTCCGATAGTAAGTTGGGTCCAGACATCTCAACTTCTATCACAGAGCTTAAGCCCTCTTCCTTTTCTCTTCTCAAAAGTGATAAGCGGCAGCTTCTGAAAAAGTTGACATCTTCGGAAAAAAAATATAATATCTCAGCCTGCCCCGAAGATGGAGTTTTTCGATTTGGCGCGCCTCTTACCGGGCCAAATGATAACCTTAAGGAGTACGGAATATTCTGTCCCTCACATATCGCTTATACAATTTAGCGTCATGCGATGTGAGCGGAAAGAATTTCTCTATATTCCTTTGACCCAAGCTTATCTATGAGAAGCGATATATCCATTTAGACGACAAAAGCCCCGCCATCACTAGCCGGTGACGGCGGAGCTTACCTGACAATACAACTGACTGCTATTGCAGTAGATGCATCGCAGGGACAGCCTGCATCTTACCGTAAAGGCAGCAGTTAATCAAGTATTAGCTGAGAGGTCTGCGGGATGCTTACTGCCACTTCAGGGGCCAGCCACGTTAATCTTTCCGACGCTTCGACCTCTCTCCACCCGTCTCCCGGCGTAGCCTGTTCCGTTCGATATCCGTTCCCACAAAGCAGTAAAAATAACATTAATGTTGCGGCGCAGGTGTCTCTTGCGCGGCGATGTGCTGTCTGCGTAATGGAATAGATTGACCATGTGAATCAAGAGAAGGAAAGAGCAAACACGCTACCGCCAGTTTGCCGAAACGATGGATGAGCAAGCCTTTGTTTGAACGCACTCGTGAAGCATTCCGAATCTCAGTTCCTTGAATCAGCCTGTTGGACAGAATCCCCATGTGACCGACAGATTCATGGTTGAGAGTTCCTCGTCCGTACAGCGCGGACGGGAGTTATTCAGGCGTTGATATTTCAAGTGGGGCTGGTCAGCGTAAGCAGAGCAGACCGGCAGGTAGAGTTCGATGAGTTGTTGTTCCACGAACTCTACAACTCCATGTTGGTCTGCGTTTCTAATCTTGATTCGCATTAAGCATGTCCAGCATTGGAGTTGCGCAATTGAACGACGAAGCAAGAACTTACGGAAAATCACGGATTCGATAAGTCCTACTGCATATAGAGGCCAACGTCTTAACATTCG
>JBAVPI010000512.1:0-2869 GCA_049692915.1 Pyrinomonadaceae bacterium | reverse complement strand
GTTGCGTCAGTCACCTGCTGGGCGACGAGCCGCTCATTCGTTCCGGTCGCGCGGAGACTTACGAGGCGGGCAAGGATACGGGGCGCTACTGGGACGCGGGCGCATCGAATGTGCATTGGGCGGTCGTTACGGATGGGCAGGTCGAGCGCGGGATAAAGGGGGCGCTGGCGCGTGTCAATGCGCCGGGGGTCTTGGTTGAAGGCAACAGCTTTCTCGATTTCGTGGTGCCCGATTTCTTCGTCATGTCGGCGCGCTCCGGCGACGCGAAGATTAAATCTTCGGCCCGCCGGATGCTGTCGAAAGTCTCTGCGCTGTATCTGTTCGGCGACGAAGAGATTCCCGAATCAAGACGACGGGAATCTTTTTTGAACTCGTGCTGTCAAGCCGGACTCGGCGATGCGACGGCCCGCATACCTCTCTACACGAGAGAAAATTTAGAGCAACTGGTGTCGCGTGTAACGGTTGTGGAAACTCTGCGGGGCGCTCTCTTCAATCAACCGGACACGGCGACCAGCGCCTGAGCAACTCAAGCGGTCAACTCCGTAAACCGGCGGCGCAAGAGTCGTCGCCGATCAAGCAAAACATAAATGGACGGAAGAGTTTTTCAACTTAATTGTTCCGACGGCGGCGTTCCGAAGCGGGCCGTGCGCGAAGCCATGCTAAACACCACGGGCCTCGTTGGCGACCGTCAGGCTAAGACGAACATTCACGGCGGGCCGGAGCGCGCACTGTGCCTGTATGCGCTCGAAAAAATTCTCGAATTGCAGCTGGAGGGGCATCCGATTTTTCCCGGCTCAATCGGCGAGAACCTGACAACGTTCGGCCTCGACTGGGGAGAGCTAAAACCGGGATGCCGCCTGTCAGTCGGCGAAGAAGTGATTCTTGAAATCAGCAGTTACACAACGCCCTGTCAAACCATCGCCGCATCGTTCATCAACCGTCAATTTCGTCGCATCAATCAAAAGGAACGGCCCGGCGACTCGCGCCTCTACACCCGCGTCCTGCGAACCGGCCTACTCTCGGTCGGGCAAAAGATACTTTTGATGGAAGATTAACCGCCGATGGAATCAACAAAAATTTGTTCGGAGTGGAAACTTAAAGAGACAGCCAATTGTGGGCGTCAATAAATCCAGTGAATCTTTTATTTGAATTATGAGCGGCTTATTTTGGCGATGACGGCTCAATACGCTTTTTCTGGCGAGCGCCGAAGCACGTCAGGCGGCCAAAGTGCGGAGCGCGATGCCGAGATGGTCATGCTTGTCGTGTTCCCGCCGTATGGGACAATCTGCGTGACCGCCCGCGTAAAGGGCGCTGTAAGTTGCACGGCGGGAAGAGTACGGGGCCGCGCACGGCTCAGGGCAAGAGGCGCATTGCTGAGGCGCAACGCGAGCGTCGGTTAAGTTGGGGAATGACTAAGCAGGAGCGCCCATGATAGAGCAGATAGCTATAAATGGCTTCGGCGAGACTCGTAGAAGCTAGTAAGTCCCCATTCGGGTGTAGGAGCCCGTTTCTGGGCAAAGCCCGCTACGGTAGAAACGACTCAAGTACAAGTGGCCTAGCTTCATATTGCTGGCGATGCTCAGCACACAACCACAAGATGTTGCCGTCCGGTGTGATAGCTCTACTCAGTCCGCCCCACGTATGAGTTGGGTCAGCTTGATCCAAGAAGTGATATAAGGCGCGAAGTGCTGCGCCAACGGACTGCTGGTCTTGAGCTAAATCAAGTCGTGACTCGCTAAAGGACATTGCCACAGATGATTCTGCAAGCTGCGGGATTGTTTTCGTAATCTCTGACATTAAGTCCGTTTGGGCCTTGGCCTTCTCAAACACTGTTTCATCGTAGACCGCACCCACGGCCTTACCCATAGGAACACCAAATTTGATGAATTTAATGAGTTGGTTAAGCCATGGGCTGACAGTCAACCACCATTCCTGAGATTGTCGTAACAAGTAGCCATCACCAACTGTGTGTGGAGCTGGCGGATGTTGGCATAGTAAGTACAGCCGATACTGCTGGGTGACCCAGTCCTTAAGATTGAGGGCGTCGCGTCCGTGGGTTGCTAGCCAAAAGGTACTAGGACACTCCGCTTCCAGCCTCTGCATCTCAAAGTTCCAATAGCGGGTGAAATTGCGGCCAATCAACTCTGACTGCTGTGCTAATTTTTCAAGTATTTGATCTTCCAGCTTTTGCAGCCCGTCCAGCCGTGCTTGAATATCTTGATACCCGCGGCTTATGTCCGCCATCACTTGCTCATCGGTACTTGTGTGTATCCCATAAAGTAGAGTGGGCACGGAGACAGTCCTAAAGCTCTCGGGACATTCAATGGAGTGCTTACGTGCAATCATGCGTCTTACCAAGTCTTCGTAGCGGTAATAACGCGGACACCGGTCGCTTACATCTAATCCCCAATGACAGATGCACGGAACGCCTCGCTCAATCCTTAAGCCCTCAAACCGAGAAAGAATTAGATCGGCAGTGTTCCTGAGGATAGTAAAGAAGTTGTGTGGCTGAGGGCCCCACACGACGATTCTAAGCTCACGTAGCATCGGGTTCAACTCCACCCTAGCTTGGTGACCTCCATATTCAAGTAGAACACCTTCTCTCCAGTGGAGGTTACGTGTGTATGGATGAGTACGCACGATGAACCAACTCATGATTCCGGCTGGCACGAAGTCGAGCTTGTAAAGCATCTCGATCAATGATTCGCCGCGGGGTGGATTCTGTGGCCACTGCGAGAGTGTCACAGGCGGCTCGTGTGGTAAGAGTTGAGGCACAAGGCTCCGCGTTGGATGATCGCCGGGAGTATCGGCCTCAATCTGATAGCTGAGGTCGAAACGCTCCATCAAACGGAGGAAGACGGGATAAAGG
>JBAVPI010000511.1:0-9673 GCA_049692915.1 Pyrinomonadaceae bacterium | reverse complement strand
GTGTCTGGCCGTGGTGCTCTCGGCGCTCGCCTTCGGCACGGTGCACGCGTGGTCGCTCGCCATCTTTCAGGCGGGCGCGGGCCTCGTCGTTCTGCTCTGGATGATGGACGCGTGGCGCTCGCGGACGCTGCGCTTCAGCCACAACTTTTTACAACTGCCGCTCATCGGCCTGATCGCGCTCGGCCTCATTCAACTCATCCCGCTCGGCGCGGGCGATGTCGGCGCGGGACTTCTCTCCGTCGCGCCCGTGCGAACTTTGTCGTTCGACCCTTACGCGACGCGCATCGTGCTCATCCAACTCGTCTCGCTGCTGGTTTACTTCGCAGCCGCGCTCTCGTTCGTTGACACGCCGAAACGCCTGCGACTCGTCGTGCGCGCCGTCGTCGTCTTCGGCTTCGCGCTCGCGCTCTTCGCGCTGATGCAGCACTTCCTCAACCCCTATGTCATCTACTGGCTGCGCGAGCCGAAGCAGGCGCAGCCGTTCGGCCCGTTCATTAACCGCCACCACTTTGCCGGTTATATGGAACTCATTCTCGCGCTCCCGCTCGGCCTGCTCTTTTCCGGCGCGATTGAGCGCGACCGCGCGCCGCTCTATGCCTTCGCGAGCATCGTCATGTGCATCGCGCTCGTGATGACCAACTCGCGCGGCGGCATCATCAGCATGCTCGCGGAAATTCTTTTTCTCTTCATCATCACCGCGAGCGTCGGGCGCAAGCGCGGGGGCAACAACAGGGAAGAGCCAACGGCGAGCGGAAGCTCGCGCCTGCGCGCGGCAGCCGTCCGCGTGGGCCTCGGCTTCGCTTTGATCGTCGCGGTCTTTACGCTCGTGCTCTACTTTGGCGGCGAAGAATCGCTGAGTCGCTTCGTCGGCACCGTCAACGCGCAAGACCCGACGACCGGACGCACGCACTTCTGGAAGGGCGCGGTTGAAATCATCAAGGATCATCCGTTTGCGGGCGCGGGCCTCGGAGCGTTCAGCGCCGTCTATCCGCGTTACGACACGGGCAACGGCCTCTTCCGGCTCGAACAGGCGCATAACGACTACCTGCAAATTCTCTCGGATGGCGGCATCGTCGGCGCGGCGCTCGGCCTGCTCTTCCTCGTCGCACTGTTCCTGATGGCCTTCCGGCGCATGGCGACGCACGACAAATTCCGGCGCGGCGTCGCCATAGGCGCGCTGGCGGGCTGCGCCGCCGTGCTCGTCCACAGCTTCTTCGACTTTACGCTCCACACGACATCCAACGCGCTCCTCTTTCTCGTGCTCGCCGCGCTCGCCACGGTGAACGGGCGCGTCGAGGAGCCGGACACCTTACGTCGCCCGCGACGCCGACGCCGACGCAGGCGGTCGGACGCCTCGTCGGACGCCGAGCCGAAGATTGAAAACGTACGGGGCGAACACGCGGCGGCTTGAGTCGCGGACGATTGAAATGTAGCGGCGGGTCGCATCCCCGGCTTCGACAGATAAATTGACGTTGAGAGAATCCGCCGGACGCTGTCACTTCACGGAGAAGATCATGAGGATACTTGTCACCGGCGGCGCGGGCTTCATCGGCTCACATTTGTGCGAGCGTCTGCTGGCCGAAGGTCACGAAGTCATCTGCCTCGATAATTTCTTCACGGGCCGTCGCGAAAATATCTACCACCTGCTCGACGACAAGCGTTTTGAACTCGTGCGCCACGATGTCATCGAACCCGTCCTGCTCGAAGTGGATCAGATTTACAATCTCGCCTGCCCCGCCTCGCCGATTCATTATCAATACAATCCGGTCAAGACCGTGAAGACCAACGTGATGGGCACCATCAACATGCTCGGCCTCGCCAAACGCGTGCGCGCGCGTATCCTTCAAGCCTCGACTTCGGAAGTCTATGGCGACCCGGAGATTCACCCGCAGACGGAAGACTACTGGGGTCACGTCAATCCCGTCGGCATCCGCTCATGTTACGACGAGGGCAAGCGTCTCGCAGAAACTCTGATGATGGATTACCACCGGCAGAACCGTGTGGACATACGCATCGCACGCATCTTCAACACCTACGGGCCGCGCATGCTTGAGCACGACGGGCGCGTCGTCTCGAACTTTATCGTGCAGGCGTTGAGGGGCGAAGAGTTGACGCTCTACGGGACGGGCGAGCAGACGCGCTCCTTCTGCTACGTGGATGATCTCGTCGAAGCTCTCATGCGGTTGATGAACGTGGACGAAAGGGCGCGCGCGGAGTTTGACGTGCACGACCCCGTCAACCTCGGCAACCCCGGCGAATTCACGATGCGCGAACTCGCGGACGAAGTGGCGCGTGCCGCCGACGCTGAGATTAAACTGCGCTACTGCCCTCTGCCGCAGGACGACCCCAAACAGCGCCGCCCCGACATCACGCGCGCGCAGAGGTTGCTCGATTGGTCGCCGACCATCAATCTACGCGAAGGCTTAAAGCGCACGGTCGCATACTTCGCCGACAGAATTAAAAAGTCGTGAATCGTGAATCGTAAATCGTGAATAGATAAAGCCTGTTTCTTTCTATTTACGATTCACGATTCACGATTCACGATCTTGCTTCCACATATGTCTAAACAAACGAGACGAGTCGAGACGCCGGAGACCGTGCCGGGCATGTGCCTGCTGGCCTTGCGCACGCACGCCAAGCCGGACGCCTTCAACCTCAAGTCGAGCGGGCAGTGGTTGCACATTTCGGGCGACGCCTTTATCCAACGCGTGCGCGCCGTCGCTTTGGGACTGTCGGCGCTCGGCATCAGGAAGGGCGACCGCGTCGCGCTCCTTTCCGAGAACCGGCCCGACTGGTCTGTGGTTGATCTCGCCATCTTGAGCCTCGGCGCGGTCAACGTTCCCATCTACACGACGCAGGCCCCGGATCAAGTTCGCTACATTCTGGAAGACTCCGGCGCGCGTGTCCTCTTCGTGTCGGGACGCAAGGTTTACAGGCACGCGCGGCCCGGCATCGAGCCGGTCAAGGGGTTGGAGAAAATCATCTTCTTCGACACGGACGCGGCGAGCGCACAGGACGGCACGCTCTCGATGCTGGAGCTGGAACAGCAGGGCGGGGAACTCGACCGCCTTGAGCCGGAAGTTTTCGAGCGCATGCTCGGCGGCGTCCGTGCGGAAGATTTGGCGACGATCATCTACACGTCGGGGACGACCGGCGAGCCGAAGGGCGTGATGCTGACGCACGGAAATTTCGTCTCGAACGTGCTCGCGATTTCGGGCGCGCTGCCGATCTACTCGACCGACGTGTCGCTCTCCGTGCTGCCGCTCTCTCACATCTTCGAGCGGACGGTCTTCTACGTCTTTTGCTGGTGCGGAGTCTCCGTCCACTACGCCGCGTCCTTCGATCAGGTGGGCGAGTACCTGCGCGAAGTCCGCCCGACGATCATGACCGCCGTGCCGCGCCTGTTCGAGAAGGTCTATCACCGCATCGTCAAGAAAGGAACGTCCGCGGGCGGGCGCAGAGAGCAACTCTTCATGTGGGCGCTCGCGGTCGGGCAACGGTACGCCGAGTTGAAGGACAAGCGACAACCCGTGCCGCCGCTTCTTGAAATCAAGCAGGAGATCGCGAGCCGCTTCGTCTTCTCGAAATGGCGCGAGGGCGTGGGCGGTCGTCTGCGTTATTTCGTCTCCGGCGGCGCGTCGCTCTCGCCCGCGCTCTCCTACGCGTTCCTCGGAGCGGGCGTAGATATCTTGCAGGGCTACGGGATGACGGAGACCTGCATCGTCGCGGCGAATCGTCCTGAGAATAACCGCGTCGGCTCGGTCGGGCCGCCGTTCCCCGGCATCGAGTTGATGATGGACGCCGAAGGCGAAATCCTGCTGCGCGGGCCGAACGTGATGCGCGGTTATTACAATCAGCCGGATGAGACGCGCGCCGTCTTTAACGAGGACGGCTGGTTCAAGACGGGCGATGTGGGACGGCTCGACGCCGAGGGGCGTCTCTACATCACGGATCGCAAGAAAGAACTTTTCAAATTGTCGAACGGCAAGTACGTCGCGCCGCAACTTCTCGAAAGCCTCATCAAGCAGAGCGCGCTCGTCAATCAGGTGATCGTCGTCGGCGCGGGACGAAAGCAGCCCGCGGCGCTCGTCGTGCCCGACTGGGAGGCGCTCGCCGCCGCGCTTCCGCCGTCGCAGAACGAAGAGCACACCACGCGCGTCAACTGGACGACGAACCCCGCCGCCGTCAAACTCGTGGCGCGCGAAGTCTCCACGCTTACCTCCACGCTCGCCGATTACGAGCGCGTCCGTCGCGTCGCCCTGCTGCCCGAAGAATTCTCGATTGACGGCGGGGAATTGACGCCGACGTTAAAAGTTAAAAGACGCGTGATAGACGAAAAATACGGCTCGATGATTGACGAACTCTACGGCGGCTCGTCGTCGGCGATGAATGAATAACTGACGGCGATGAATGAATAGCTAACGGCGATGAATGAATAGTCGACAACGAAAGATGAATGGCCGACGACGAAAGATTACGAATGGAGTGTGCGGTAAGGTTGAGTGTCCTTGAAGAGTCGCGCCTTGAAAAACGGCAACGGCCCGGCGAAGAAGGCCGGGCCGTTTTCATTTCGTGGCGTTGTGGTGAACAAGGCTTGTCGGAAATGCGCGCGCACGTCGGGCGAAAACACGCGTGCTGAGGTTAACGGGAGCGCGGCTTCATCAGGCGTCCGTCAGCGTCAATCGCTCGATCTCATAAATTGCTTCGGCGAAGCGCGCGCGGTCGAGCGAGGGCGCGGCGAGCAAGTCTTCCGCCAGACGGCGCAGGGGCAGAGGCATCTCGCAGGGGACGAAGTGGGAGGCGCATTCGTGAGTCGGAAATCTGGCGAGCAACTGCATCTCCGCGCCGCAGAAGTCGCAGGTGGCGAGATGCTTGTTGATTAAACTTTGTCCTTCGTCCGTCGGCACGTCCGCGCTGCTCAGCCGCAGAGCCTCGCTCGATGGACAGGTGCTTAGTTTATAAAATTTGGCTGTGCTCGAAGAACGCATGTTCATTCTCCCTGATCTATGTTGAGATAGTTTGCCGCACGGGTCGGGAATCGCGGCCCCCTTTAGAATGAAGCGCCGTCCACGATCAAGGCACAGCCCAAGCAGAGGTTAGGGCAAAATAAATGTGGCGAGAAACCACGGCAGCCGTCAGCCCTTTTTGAGCGCTTCACTTCTTCACTCGAAGTTAAAAGCGTAATCCACCACGTTTTCCAGTCTTCTGTCGTCTGCCGGAGGCCGCCGCCCGGCGCTTTCTTCCTGATTTTTCAATATCTTGCCCTTTGTGTAAAAAGATGTTGCTCATTTCAATGTTTACTGTTAACATCTGTTTTGTCGGCAGCAGAGAGCATTCTCGCTTCCGGCTTCCCTTCACGGTGACCGCGCACTTTCCCTTATCGCGGCCCCGGCGCGGATTCTCCTTGCACGGTCGTTTTCAACTTATCGTCGTCGGAGTGGGTTTTCACTCCCACAAGGAAACCTTGACCTCTGCGGCGAACGTCAGACCAAGCCGGGATGCTTTAAGCCCCTCAAACTTAAAACCCTTCCGAGCATTCGAGCCTTCCCACAATGCACCATGCAGCACATCCGACCTTGCTCCGATACAACAACTACCAGTAACATGGTTGCCACATCCGCCGATCAAGAGCATCGCTTCAACGATCCCATGACAAGCGCCACCGAAGACACACCACAGCACAGGACGGAGCGCCACGCCGGCGGCCACGAACGTGTGCCTCGCAGTGCGGGCGCGTGGGTCGAACCGCTGCGCCACTCCGACGTGAGCCGGTTGTGGACGGAACTCCAACGTCTCGTCAGCAATCACCCGCTCGTGCGCGCCTCTCACAGCGCGGGCCTGCTCGTCGAAGAAGGAGACCGCGGCAGCGCCTACGTTGATCTGACGCAGGAACTTTTCGTCACGCTCCTCGCCAAGTCGCGCTTCCAGCACTACCTCGACACGGGGATGACCGACGCCGAGATCGAATGCGAGATCGGCCAGATCGAACTAACGAATTTATTGACGGCGGAACTGCGCAAGCGTCACCCGGAGTCTTACAGGCTCGCGCGGCGCATCTCGACGATCATTCAGTCGAGCGCGAACTTTCGACGCATTGACAATCTCGGCGACGACGGTCAAGCGCCCTCCGAAGAGACGCACCGCCGCCTTGTGGATCGCGTCTATGGCCTCAGCGAATGGCGCGACGACAAGTCGCGGCGCGGCAGCCACGAACTCGAACAGAGGGCGCATCTCATCCCTGTGCGCCAGCGCGACACGCGGATGGTCGGCTGCACGGGCGACTCGCAGATCATCATCAGCAACTCCGATCTCGAAGACTTGATCGTCTCCGTTCTGGAAGCGTGCGACTCGCCGGTGGACGTGCGCTCTCTGCGCAGCCTCGTCATGTCGCGCCTCCCCGTGATGGACATCTACCTCGTGCCTTTGGGCGGCGACGACGGCGACGAAGACGGCAGATCGTTCGAGCCTGTGGACGGGCGCGAGAATCCCGAACAGTCGCTGCTGCGGCGCGAGTCCGAGCACGAGGCCGCCGGTTACGTTGACGAATTTTTGAAGGGCTTGCACGCCGCCGTGCGCGGCAAGACAAAGCAGTACGACCGTATGCTCGGCGTGCTCTGGTTCTGTTACCTGTGCCCCGAACACATCACGCAGTTGGAAGCGGCGGCACGCCTGAGCGTCTCGGACTCGCTCGTCTCCGACTATCGCCGACGCATCGAGCAGCAGTTGCGCGCGCTCGACTTCACGGAGGTCGAAGAGGCGCGGCGCTTTGAGATTGCACTGCGCGAGCGCGTCCGCACGCTCGTCGGCGAGGAAGTCGTCGTCTCCGTGTAAAGAGCTGGCGCAAGCGTGTGAGAGAGTTCGCGCGAGCGCGTTTGGGATATACTCGTCTGGCCGAAACACCGCCGCGTCCGCGCGGCGTGTGCTGTTAGAGGGCGCGGCCCTGAGGTCGTCGCCGTTTTGCATGAAGCAGCCAAACGAAGAGGCGGGAGTGCCCCCCGCTTCTTCCTTCGGCTGTCGAGCCGCGAAACTCTCTTGTGCGTGGCACAACGCGCGACGCACGAGAGATTCTCCGGCGCGTGTCAGAGGGAAATTCCGAAGTGCCGCACCAGCCAACGAACCCCACGGCCCTCGATTATGATCCGGTCGTCCCCGCGCGGCGGCGTGACGGAGACGACTCCGGCGATGAAGACCCGTGGCCCGCACGACACGCGCGCGACTTCGCGGAGAGCGATGTCCCGTATGTAGAAGACCCGACGTGCGATAGTGCCGCCGTCGGCGTCAAAGTAAAAACGTCATCTCTCGTAAAAGTAAAAACGTCGTCTCTTGTAAAAACGTCGTCTCTTTCGTCCTCGCATCTTGACGCCGGAGAAATCCTGAAACGGGGACACGCGCTCGGCTTTGCCGGGCTGTTTCTGTTCACGGCCTTCCTTTATTTTCGTCCCTACGAATTGATTCCCTCGCTCTCGTTCCTGAGTTCCGGGGCTTACTACATCGCCTTCCTGACGCTGCTCGTCTTCATTCCGTCGCAGATCGGGCTTGAAGGGACGCTCACCGTCCGACCGCGCGAGGTCAATCTCGTCCTGCTGCTCGCCCTCTTCGCACTGCTCTCTCTGCCGCTGGCGATTAATCACGGCGAGGCTTGGGACACGTTCACCGAGTATCTCAAGGTCGTCGTGATGTTCGTCGTGATGGTCAACGTGGTACGCACGGAGCGCCGCCTGCGTCTGTTGATGATGCTCGTGCTCGCGGCCAGTTGCGTGATCGCGTGGAGCGCCGTGAGCGACTATCGCGCGGGGAATTTGACCGTGGAAGGGTATCGCGTGGCGGGCGTGATCGGCGGCATCTTCGGCAACCCGAACGACCTCGCGCTGCACCTCGCGACGATGATTCCGCTCGCCGTGGCGCTCTTTCTCGCCTCGCGCGGCCTGCACAAAAAGCTCGTCTATGCCGCGTGCGCCGCGTTGATGGTGGGGGGCCTGATGGTCACATACTCGCGCGGCGGATTCCTCGGACTGGCGGCGGGCGCGCTCGTCTTGGCGTGGAAACTCGGACGGCGCAACCGTCTCGTCGTGATGCTGACGACGCTGTTTGTCGTCGCCCTTGTGCTCGCGCTCGCGCCGGGCAATTACGGCGACCGCATGGCGTCCATCTTCAACAAGAGCCTCGACCTGTCGGGGTCTTCGGGTGCGCGGCAGGAACTGCTCATCGTCTCGATCAAGGTGGCGCTTCAACACCCTCTCTTCGGCGTCGGGATGGGAAATTTCCACATCGTCTCGATTCAGGAGCACGTCAGCCACAACGCCTATACGCAGGTCGCCGCCGAGATGGGGCTGGCAGCGGGCCTCGTCTATTTACTGTTCCTGCTCGCATCGTTGAAGCGCCTGCGCCGCGTCGAGCGCGAGACGTTGAGCGAGCGCACGCACACGCGCTTTTATTATCTCGCGGTGGGTTTGCAGGCGAGTCTTGTCGCTTATATGGCGAGCAGCTTTTTCGCCTCGGTCGCTTACCAGTGGTACGTTTACTACCTCATCGGCTATGCGTTCTGCCTCAGCCGCCTGTACGAGACGCAGATGATGGCACAGTCGCAACGGCAGCAGCAGGCGACGATTGATGGACACGCGGTACTGACTCAATGAGCATCGAACTGGCGGCGAAGATAATTTTCTGGGCGGGCGCGACGGCGCTCTGGTACGCGTATGCGGGCTACCCGCTCGTCGTGCTGCTCGCGAGCACGCTCCGCCCGCTTAACGTCAAGCGCGGCTCATGTCATCCCTTCGTCAGCGTCGTCATCACCGCCTACAACGAGGAGCGCGACCTCGCCGCCAAACTTGAAAACACGCTCGCGCTCGACTACGACGCGGACAAGATGGAGATCATCGTCGCCTCGGACTGCTCTTCGGATGCGACGGACGAGATCGCGCGCTCATACGCTGCGCGCGGCGTGCGACTCGTGCGCCAGCCTGAGCGTCTGGGCAAGACGGCGGCGCAGAACGCGGCGGTCGAAGCGGCGCGCGGCGAAGTCATTCTTTTCTCCGACGCGACGACGCTTTACCGGCCTGACGTGCTGAGCGCCGTCGTCCCGAACTTCGCCGACGAGACGGTGGGCTGCGTCGCCGGTCGTCTCATCTACGTTGACCCGGCGCGCACGAACGTCGGGCGCGGCGCGCTCTCATACTGGAGCTACGAGACATTTCTCAAGCGGCACGAGAGCCGCGCCTGCTCGCTCATCGGCGTGTCGGGCTGTCTCTACGCCGTGCGCCGCTCGGCCTACGTGCCGCTTTATCATGAGGCGTGCAGCGACTTCATCATCGCCACCAAGATGATTGAGCAGGGCCTGCGCACCGTCTATGAACCCGCCGCCGTCTGTGAAGAGGAGACGAACCGGCGCGCGGGACGCGAACTGCCGATGCGCGTCCGCATTATCACGCAGACGCTCGGCGACCTGAGCCGTCATCGCCGGATGATGAACCCGTTGCGCCACGGCTTCTACGCCGTCCAACTTCTCTCGCATAAAGTGATGCGCTATCTCGTGCCCGCGTTTCTGCTGGCGCTCCTCATCAGTTCGGCAACGCTCGCCCCGCGCTCGGCGTTCTTCCTCTTCGTGTTCGCCGCACAAATCGGCTGCTATGCGCTCGCCGCCGCGACGTGGGCGCTCGGTCGCGCGGGCGTGCGC
>JBAVPI010000510.1:0-5168 GCA_049692915.1 Pyrinomonadaceae bacterium | reverse complement strand
ATAGAAAAGCGTGGGGCCGGTGAAGAGTTAACTTCACCGGCCCCGCGCTTCTCCCGTTTGTTGAATGCTTAGCGACGCGCGCGTTTCGCAGTCTTGTGCGTGCCCGTCTGCGCGTGCTGTTCGAGCGCGGCGAGGCGCAGTTCCATCGCGTTCAGTTGCGAGCGAAGCTGTTCGACCTCCGCCGTCTTCCGCTGCAACTCGAAGGTGCGAGCGTCGAGAGCTTTGACGGCGGCGAGGCTCACGCCGACGGCGTCCTGCACGCCGATTGACGTTTTGCCGACGCCGAGTCCGAACGCGCCGTAGAAGTCTTCGGCCATCGGCCCAAGGTGGCGCGTCTGCCTGCCCTCGCTGATATAGTTCCAAGTGCTGACCGGAACTTTACGAAGCCGCGCGAGCACGTCGTCGCCGCTGACGAGCGAGAAGTTCTCTTTCGTGTAACGGCTCGACGTGCAGTTGAAGACGCCGGAGCCTGCGGGCAGGTTGCAGCCCGTGGTGCCCGTCAAGTTCGTGCGGAAGCGGAAGCCGCCCGTGGCGCGCGCCGCGAATTCGTTGTTCGCCGTGTTCCTGAAGGTGTCGGCAGAGGCCGTGGCCGAGCCGTCGCTCCAGATGAACGTGCCCGAAAAGCCGTTGTTCGAGGCGAACTTGCCCATCGCGGTCGAGTGATCCTTGTCGGCGGTCACGTTGTAGCCGAGTGCGACGGCGGCGAGGCCGGTGATGTTGAAACCGTCTGGGTCGCACTTGCCGTTGATGAGCGGGCCGCCCGATTGCGCTTTGTTGCCGAACGCGACGCCGTAGGTATCGCAGACGCGATTGCCAGCGCCCGCCGAGAACCCGGCAGCGCCCTTCACTTCGTTGCCGCTGCCGAAGGCGATGCTCGACGTGCTCGAAGCGAAGTTCGTATCACCAAAGGCGAACGCGTAGAGGCCGCTCGCGGTCGAGTTGCTGCCGCCCGCCCATGAGAAGAAGCCCGTGTTGGCGTCGTCCCATTCGTTGTCGGCATAGCCGGAGCGGAACGCGCCCTTGTAGGTGTGCCATGAAGTGCGATAGCCCTTGCCCTCCATCGGAGAGACGCCGATGCCGAGGTTGCCGGTGGCGACGAAGCTGCCGTTCTGGAAGACTTTGAAGTCGGCGGACGTATAACCGCCGGGGCCGCTGCAACAGGTCGAGCCGCCGCGCAAATTCACCATTGGGGCCGTGCCGTTGGCGTCGCCCACCGAAACCTGCTGCGCGGTGGGCGCGAAGCGTACGGTCGTCGAGTCAACGTAATTCTTATTGGCGGCGTCGCTCGCGAGCGTGGGCGCGCCGACGTTGCTGACGGGCGCGTTACTGGCTGAGAGTCCCGCGCTGAAGACGTTCACGCCCGACCACACGTTCGCGCCGTTGAGACGGGCGACGTTCGACGAGAGGCGCGTGTCGTTGATGCTGCCGCTCGTCGCCGGGTCGTTGATGGCCGTGACGATCCCTGTGCCGGTCATCGCCGCGCCGTTGCCCGCGCTGGCTGTCGTCATGGACGTGCCGTCGGCGAAGATCAGTTTGCTGTTCGCGCCGCTCAGTTTGACGTTGCCCGCGACTTCGAGTCGTTCGGCGGGCGCGCTCGTCCCGATGCCGACGTTGCCGTTGGACGAGACGCGCATCCGCTCCGCGACAGCCGAGCCGGAGGGCGCGGTGCGGAAGATAACGGCGGCGTTGTCCTGCGCGCCGCTGTCAACGAAAGCCTGACCGGGGAAGGGGCTGTTGTTGCCCCAGAACTGGAGCGCCGCGCCGGTCGGCGCAAGGGCCAGCGACGGTGAACTGTAGAAGCGCAGGCCGCCCGCGTTGTCGCTCGTGTGGATGTCGCGGTAATAAGTGCCGCCCCCGGCGGGCGCGGTGAAAGTGATGCCTTCGTCCACGACCGTCACGGTCGAGGGCTGCGGGATGATGTCCTGCTGCGGCGCTTGCCCGTTCTCGATCTGGACGGCGGCGTCCTGCCGTTGAACTTGACCGGCGGCGTCCTTTACCGAAATCTTGCAGCGGTACGAGCCGTCGGCGACCGTCCCTCCACTCCGGCTCAGGAGATTCCAGCGCAACTCGCCGCCGGCCTGAAAGCCGGAATCGAAGACGAGTTCGCCGGATGCGGAATAGACTTCGACGCGCATGCTCTGCGACTGTCCCTCGACGGCGAAGCGCACCTCGGACGGCGAAACGCTGACGTTCGCGACCGTCGGCGCGGCGTTCACAAGCTGTGTCGGCGCTCCGGCCTGTGCCAGCGTCTGCGCGGCGAAGATGACCGTTAATGAAATCAGGATGAATAAGCGGCGCGGGGTCAACATTTCTTTGCTCCTCTAGTCTCCGTCGGAGATCGTATCGGGGATTTAAATCGTCCCTCACTTCACTAACGCGAAAGCCGCGGGCCGAGTGAATCACGCGCGTCGAAAAAAAAATCAGGCCGCGAGCCGGAACTGCCGCCGTCCCCCGTCTCTATTAAACCGTCGTTGCCGCGAGCCGCTGAAATGAGAGGCGAGGACGAGATGGAGGTTCGACGATTGGAGCGCGTGCGTGCGCCGTCGAAGACCTTTGCCGGGACGGGTCAGCCGGAACATGCGCACGACGACGCCCGTCATACGCAGTCTTTAACCACCGTCCATCGGCACGTCGTTGTCATCCTTCACGGAAGGCGACGAGGCGGGCGGGGCATGCGGGATTGAAGCGCGGGAAAGAATCGAACAGGTTTGAAGAATGCAGGCGACTGGAAATGTCTGCGGCGGCGCACAACGTCAGACCGGCGCTCGAAGATTAGTCGCCGCAAAACGGGCGCGGCGGCCTCCCACTCACGCGGCGACTTCTCGCTCACGCGGCGGCTTTCAGCTTACGCGGCGACTTCATGCGCGACGTAGGAACTGGCCGGATGAAGGAGGCGCGGCGGCAGGAGGTGCGTGTCGTCGTCGCGCAGATTTTCTTGTAGTAAGCAGAGCGCTGTGGCGGCGTTAGAGGGTCTTGAGTACAAATAGCCCTGACCGAATTCGCAGCGGAGCGCGCACAGTTGTTCGTGCTGCTCTGCGGTCTCGACGCCCTCGGCGATGACGGCCATGCCCAGATTAGACGCCAGCGTGATGATCGTCCTGACGATCTCCGCGTTCTCGCCGCCTTCGCCCATCCGGCTGACGAAAGAACGATCCACCTTGAGCGTGTCAACGGGGAAGCGGTGCAGGTATGAAAGCGACGAGTAGCCCGTGCCGAAGTCGTCTATCGAAAGCTGAATCCCAAGCTCGCGCAGTTGGGCCAGCATCGAGGCGGCGGACTCCGCGTTGTCCATCACGGCGCTCTCCGTAATCTCAAGTTTCAAAAACTGCGGCGCGAGGCCCGTCTCTTTGAGCGTCTCCTTGATGCGCTCGATGAGGCCGTGCTGCGTGAACTGTTTGACCGACAGGTTAACGCTGACGTTCAGCATGTGATAAGCGGGCAGCAACTTGTGCCACTCGCTCATCTGCCGGCACGACTCGAAGAGCACCCAATCGCCGATCTCCGTGATGAGTCTGGTCTCTTCGGCGAGCGGGATGAATTCAGAGGGCGGCACCATGCCTCGCTCCGGGTGATGCCAGCGGACGAGCGCCTCGAAGCCCGCGATGCGGCCCGTCGCAAGCGCGACGATGGGTTGATAGTAAACCTCAAACTCGTGACGCTCGATGGCGCGGCGCAGATCGTTTTCGAGTTGAAGGCGCGACATGGCGTCCGCGTGCATCCCCGCATCGAACAGTTCGTAGCGGCCCTTGCCCTTTTCCTTCGCGCGATACATCGCCGTGTCGGCGTCGCGCAGGACGCCTTCCGGGTGGTCGTATGAATGATTGCTGAGTGTGATGCCGATGCTCGCGGCGGTATAGACCTCGTGGCCGTTGAGGAAGAAGGGACGCATCAACTCTTCCTGCACGCGGTCGGCGACGCGAATCGCAGCGCACTGCGACTCAAGCCCGTCGAGCAGGATGGCGAACTCGTCGCCGCCGAGCCGAGCCACGGTGTCGGACGGGCGCAGGCACATCTCCAGCCGTCGCGCGATCTCGATGAGCAACGCGTCACCGGCGGCGTGGCCGAGAGAGTCGTTGATATTCTTGAAGCGGTCGAGGTCGAGGAAGAGGACGGCGAAGAGATGGTCGTGACGATGGCGCACGCGCTCGATGGCGAGCCTCAGATGGTCTGTCAGCAGCGTGCGGTTGGGAAGCCCCGTCAGCGAATCGTGGAAGGCCGCGTGGCGAAAGTGCTCGCGGCTCTCCTGCAACTCGCGGCTGACGCGTTCCAGTTCGGCGATGTAACGTTTCTGCTCTTCGATGTGACGCTCGGCCAACTCGGCGCGCTCGCGTTCGGCCTGTTCGGCCTGCGCCGCCGTCGCCTTGATGTCGCCCAGATATTTGTTGTAGGTGAAATAGACGACGGAGATGACGGGAAGCGAGATGAGGAAGGCGTAGAAGCCCGCGGAGTTGATGAAGTTGGCGATGAAGCCTGCGGAGGCCGCGCCGACGAGTGTGGAAATCGAGAGCCATGCGCAGTGCTTGCTCCACGCCTGCCGGACGCTCAGGTTGGTCTTGAGTGCGATGGCGATGGCGATCATGCCGCCGTTGACGAGGAACTGCGCCAGCCCCAGCGCGACAAACGCCGTGAGCAGCCCCATGTAACCCTGCCCCGCGAGTTCCGGCCCGCGACCGACGAAGAGGCGCAACGAGCAGACGGCGGCGGCGGTCGAGCAGGCCATCATGCCCGCGTTGAAGAGAATCGTGAGCGGCTTCTTCTGCTTGCTGACGCGCAGGCCGGAGATGATGCCTTCAGCCGCCGCCAGCAGCACGGCTGCTTCCCCGCCGTAGATCAGGATGGCGAGGAAGATGAAGGTATCCGTCAGCGTGATGTTCGAGTCGTGGCGCGGAATTTTGACCGCGATGCGCGAACTGACGCCGACGGTCACGAGCGCCAGCAGCAGAAAGCGCAAATCGAGCTGCGCCAGTTGCAGTTGATTAACGCACCACAGCGTAATGAGCGCGCCCGTGAAGACGACGATCCACTGATACGGCTTGATTAATCTCTCTCTCTGCACCCTTGTTTCCTGTCCCCACATAGTTCAGGCGACGGCGCGTTGTCGCGTCTGCCGTAAGTAGATCGTGGCGTGGTCGCTGTGAAAGCCGAAGTTGGCTTTGCGATAGAGCGCG
>JBAVPI010000509.1:0-1826 GCA_049692915.1 Pyrinomonadaceae bacterium | reverse complement strand
GGTGACACCGACGGCGCGCAGCCACGCGTCGAGCGCGCCGCCGCGTTGCTCGACTCGCTCCGGCAGCGGTGGGGAAGCGAATCTTACGCGCATTTCCTCGCAAGGCCGGACGTAAAATTTTCACACTCACGGCTCGGCGAAACATCGAACTGAGCTACACAGCATTCCCACCCCATCTCACAAAGGAGAGACAGACATGGCAGACGAACCGGTCATCATCAAGGGCGGCTCACTCGAAATCACGATTAGTGGCTCGAATGGGACGATCAAGCACTCACATCCTTCGCCAGACGGCACGCTGACGAGCGTGGAAATTGACGGGGAGACTTACGATGTGAACCCGGACAGCCAGATCATCATCCACTACGACGTACCGGACGAACTGATCGGATAAGTAGTCGGCGAGTTGAGCAATCGCAAAGGAGCGGCGCGAACAGTCAATCGAGACGATTCGCGCCGCTCTCATTTTCGCTGCGTGCCTTGTGCATGGCGCGCAACGCTTATCAGGAAGGTGTCTCTGTCTCCGCGTCCGCCTCGCCGTGGCTTTCTTTGCGCACGCGCCATTCGACGCATGCCGCCTCGAAGATATTTACGGCCCGCGAGAGACCGCCGCGCACGCCGAGATGCTCGCGCACCCGCGCCAGAACGGACGGGTAGAGCCGGACGGTCTGGTTGAGCAATTTCCAGAGAGAGCCGAAGCTCAAACGATCTTGAAAGAGTTCGCGCCGCACGCGCTCGTCGAGTTTGTGCAGCGCCGACGCGACGGCATTGAGCGTTTCGTTGACGGCGGCGGGCGCGCTTTGCGGAGTCGGTCGCAAAAATTCCGCGAGGCCCGCCGCACGCGCCACGCGCGACGCGTCGCCCTCTCCCCACATCTCCGCGAGCGACGAAGCGTCCAACAAGCTCTTTTTAAGTGAAGCATCCGTGAGGCGCGTCATGCGTCGCAACTGCCGCGCGTGAAGACGGACGCCGGAGAGGGCTGCCAGACTCAACCCGCCCGCCGCATCATTGATGAGTAGGACGCGCTCGTCCGCGACCTTTGGTGGAACTGCCCCGCCCCCTTCGTGGAACGCAGGGGCGCAGCCAAACAGAGGCTGCTCGACGCGCCACTGCGCGCCCGCGCGTTTGTATGAGGGCAGCGCCTCGAAGTATCGCTCAAAGAGCGAGAGCAGAGATTTATCCGCGGGCGAATCCGCCGCATCGTAAAAAAAGAGGTGCGTCGCGTATTCGTCCCGCGCGTTGTCGGCGGCGAAGCCTCGCCAGAAAAGTTGTCGCCCGTCGCGCGCATCCTCTGTGCTCACCAGCAACTCGCCCGTCTTAAAATCGGCTGTGTCCGTCCCGCGCCCGCGCACGAAGCCGCGCGCCACAGTCCCGACCGTGGGACGCACGTGTGTGAACGAGCGCCCGCCGTTGAGTTGACACGTCACGGCGGAGTCCGCGCCCGCGCCGTCAACGAACAACTGTGCGGCGAAGAGTCGTCGCGTCCCGCGCGCGTCTTCCGTCTCGATTGAGACGCGTTGCGGCTCGACGTAAGCGCGCGCGAAACGAAAACGCTCGACGACGGCGCAACCGTCGCACGCGCGAATTTTGTCGGCGGCGAGCCGGAGAAGCGCCTCTGCGTTAACGGACACGTCGAGCACGCCGTTCAACCACAGCGGCCCGGCCTTGACGCGCGACGCGGCATCGTGAAATTTGACGAATCCGGCGCGGTAGCGATTGACGAGCGCGCCCGCCAACTCTTCCTTCGTAAAGATTCCCACGCGCTCGAATTCACGCCACTCTTCGTCGGACAGATACCACTCGCTGCTCGTCTCTGCTTCAGAAGT
>JBAVPI010000508.1:0-7059 GCA_049692915.1 Pyrinomonadaceae bacterium | reverse complement strand
TTGGAAGTCAAGGAGTGACAAGATTGGAAAGACCGTCGAGCACGTTCTCTCTAGAGACCGCCGGGGCCATCACGCCCCGCGAGGCTCAAACGCCATTTCCTGTGGCATTGTGAGATGTAGTCCTTCCGGCATTCACTCCTGAGAAGCGACCTGCTGCCGGCTAAAAGAGAAGCTGAAGGCCGACGCATTTCTGATTGGCGACAAGATTGACGAGAGACCCGGAGACTCTTTGACGAGCCGACGGGGCAGGAGTTGAACCTGCTTAACCCATGTACTCTCGACCGGCATTCGCCAGATTCAAATAACAACCCCTCCGCAACGGAGGCCGACAAGAATCGTCGAGACGCCTTAACATGGTTGATGTAGTCTCGACAGCATTCGGCCGGAGCAGGGAAGAGTTTGAAGTTGTTAAGACGAAGGATGAATTGACGCCTGTTTGAAATCTCGAATCCGACATTCGATATTTCGTTAAGACATTATTCATCCCCCGTCTTCATCCCCTTGTGCACAGACATTCATCCTCGCAGTTCCACCGACTCGATGACGCCGACCCAGTGGCCTGCGCCGGGACGACCCGCGGCGAACTCTGCGATCACGTCAAAGACTTGATCCGAGAAGCCGCCGACGTTGAGAATGTCATCGCGACCACACGCCTGCACCGTAGCGTGTGGCTGCACGTCAATGCAGACGAGCTTTGCGCGTGGATTGCGCGACTTGAAGACTTCCCACTCGCGCTGTAGCGCCGTGCCCCGTCCCGCGCCTGCATCCACCCACGACTCGTAGTCCGAAACGTAGATGACGAGGTCGCCCGACGCCTTGCGGCTGTTGAGCAGAGCGAGCGGGGCGCTGCAATTCGTGCCGCCGCCACCCACCGAAGCGAGCTTCTGCGCGTTCGTCATCACGCTGTCGCGCGAGTTCAAACGCACGTCCACCACATCCTGCTCGAACGGAATCACCCCGGCGCGCGAATTCTGTCGAAGCACCGACGCCGCGACGAGTGCCGCCACGTCAATGCACCGCACCGCACTCGTCGCGCCCACACGATGGCCCGTCACAGGACTCGACATCGAACCCGAAACGTCCGGGCAGACATAGACCTGACCCTCGACGCGCGGTACGTTGCGAATGGCGATCTCCATCGCATCCTGCAACGCGTCGCGGACGAATTCCGGCACGCGCGCATCCGTCAACGCGTAAGCGACCATCAACTGGTACGGGAAGACTCGCGCCTTCTCGACCAGCGCGGGATCGCTCAAACGTCTGGCGACGAGTTCGCACATGCCTTCGCGCTCGAAGACGCCGTGACGCGCGAACGTGTTGAGGTTCATGCGCGTCATCTGCCACGGCGCGCGGGCCGCAATCGCCGCCCATTCCGCCGCGCCGAGTTCGAGCGCCGTCAACATCTGGAAGGGCACGTCGGGCACTTCCGCGCGGTCGCCCGCCTTGAAAGCCTCGAAGCTACGCACGAGAGGGGGCAGCGCTTCACGGTCGAAGTGGCGGCCCAAGAGGTAGCCGTATAACGCTTCGCGCGTCTTCGTCACAGGCTTCGGGTGCACCATCTTGACGATGTCAGCGAACGAAGGTGACTGACCGACGCTCGCCTTGAAGACCGACTCGTCGGGACGCGCTTCCAACCACTCGCGCACCAGACGCTTCGGCGCAGTGCCGAGCGACTTGCGGCCCGCCACGCCCGAACGCATGATCTGCACGAAGTTGCGCAGCATCCGTCCGTTATCAATGACGCGCGGGAAAATCATCGCGAGCAGAGCCGCGTCGCGCACCGAGAGCACGGCGCAGAGCAGCGCGGGCACGTCCTTCATATGACCGCGCTCGCGCGCATAAACGGCTGTCCGCGCGATGAATTCCGGCTCGACTTCGGCGCAAAAACCGAGCACCTTCGCGAGTTGTTCTTCGGCGGTCGCGTAGAACGTGTTGTTGAGGCAGCTCGTCGCCGCATACTGCGCGAGCGCCTCCTTCGGCGTCAGCGCATAAGCAGGCGTACCCTCTTCGTTAACCGCGTTCGCCGCAGGCACGAGTCTGCCCACGAGCGACTTGAAAAGATTTTTGTTTGCCATGATTCTGCACACCTCCCGCCGGACAAACGTGTGGTATTCCGTATATCGAAAGTAGTCGAAAATGAAATGGGTGCTGGCTGAACCGTAGTGCCTTGTGAGTGAAAAATTGACGCGGGTTTGCGTCAAAGCATGTGCATATGTCTGAAAGTAAAAACTGCGGAGAGAGGACTCGAACCCCTACGCCCTGTGTCAGAGACAGGCGGCCTGCCAGTTAGCCGACTCCGCAAAAGGGTCGGGAAGTGATGTCAAAGTCATCGTTGACGGCAGAGACAAAGGAGGCGCGGTTGATGGATGCTCAATCGTCACTGTGCCTTTGTTGATAAATCCAACGACGCTCAAAATTCGCGGCGGAAGGAATCGAACCAACGTCGTTCGCTTATCAAGCGAATGCTCTGCCTTTGAGCTACGCCGCGTCTGGATAGGCCGGGTCGGAGTCGAACCGACGATCTTCCGCTTAAAAGGCGGACGCCTTGGGCCACTTAGCTACCGGCCTGCGATGCAAAGAATAACTCCGGCTGAAGGATTTGAACCTCCGCTCTTCGCATTAACAATGCGACGCCTTACCGCTTGGCTAAGCCGGAAAAACAGAGGGCGCGGGGGCGGGAGTCGAACCCGCTTTTAACGCGCGGCTTATGAGACCGCGTAGCTCGCCGGAGCTTGTCCCCGCAAAATTTACTGCGGCGGTCGGAGTCGAACCCACATCTTCTTGTTTACAAGACAAGCGCTCTCGTGCCGTTTGAGCTACGCCGCAAAAGAATGGACTGGGAGGGATTTGAACCCTCGCGAAGAGTTTGCAGGACTCCCATGCTCCCGTTACATCACCAGCCCAAAACAGTGACATGTGAAAACCGACGGATGACGAGCGAGTAAACTTGTCTTATCCCTCCGCGCGTCACCCGTCGCTTTTCACCCCCTTGAAGATTGCGGAGGCGGGATTTGAACCCGCGACCTTCGGTTTATGAGACCGCTGCTCTTGACCGGGCTGAGCTTCTCCGCATCGTGAAATGGGCCTGACAGGACTCGAACCTGCGACGACCTGTTTAGAAGACAGGCGCTCTTTGTCCGTCTGAGCTACAGGCCCGCGCGCGTGTGTGTGAAAGGCGATGGAGAGACTCGAACTCTCAACATGCTGTTTACGAAACAGCCGCTCTGCCAGTTGGAGCTACATCGCCGCGTCGAAAAATTGGCCGGGGCGTGAGGAGATGCGCGTCACCTCGCGCACGGGCAATCTCCGTCCGGTCGCGTCTCTTGGAGAGAGCGCGCCAGCGCCGCCGCCCCGTCAAAGCGTATAGCCGGTGAAGGATTTGAACCTTCGACATCCTGTTTGTAGGACAGGCGCTCTGACCAGACTGAGCTAACCGGCTGTGAGTTTTGACGACTGAATGCCGCGTCAAAGTTCCGAATCGTTGATGGTCGGAGTTGGAGTCGAACCAACGTCTTCCGCTCTTCAGGCGGACGCTTGCGTGCCGTTTCAGCTACCCGACCGCTGTGTTGACGGGAGGGAAGAATCCACGCGCGATTCTCCCTCCGTCGTCATGTGCACGTCAGGCGCGCAGACGCCCGACTTCATCGAACGCTTCTTCGATGAAGAGGTACTTGCGCCACTGCGGCCTCGTCTCTGCGTAGTGGCAGAGCATGACTTGATCGAGGCCGACGCCGAGCGCACGCTGCGGCGTTAGAAGAGGCATGCGCGCCTGCTCCGGCGTGCGATTACCTTTTCGGTTGTTGCACTCGACGCAAGCCGTCGCGAGGTTTTCGGGGACGGACTGGCCCGACTGTGCGCGCGGCGTGATGTGGTCGAGCGTCAGTTCCGAGGCTGGCCTGTGCTTGCCGCAGTACTGGCATTGAAAGCGGTCGCGGATAAAGACGCGCGTGCGCTTCATGCCCGATGTCTGGCGTCTGCGACGGATGTTGACGTAAGCGCGCAGGCGTATCACGCTTGGGACGCGGAAGATGGCCGAAGGCGAGCGTAGGACGTGCTCCGCGTCGTACTCTTCGACGAAGACTGCGCCACGCAGCGCGAGGCACACCGCGCGAGCCACGCCCACCGTGCCGAGCGGTTCGTAAGAAAAATTCAGCAGCAAGACTCTGCTCTGCAAGAGAGACATGCGATCACCTCCTTTCGTCATTTGCGTCGAAAAATTGCGCGCGAGATATGAATCACAAGCGCGCGTGTTATCAGTTCAAAGGAGATGCGAGCGTGGTGAGGGTAGCCGCTGGCGCGTGCTTCGCTCGCAAGCTTATGAAGTGAGGGCGCGATGTGGTGAGCCGTCAGTTGAGAAAGCACGTGGCCGGATTTGAACCGGCGATGGACGGTGTTGCAGACCACCGCCTTAGGCCCGACTTGGCGACACGTGCGCGGAAGAGTTTGACAGGGGAAAGTTGTCTGGAACGGGAGAAGGGAGTCGAACCCTCAGGACGAGATTGGAAGTCTCGGATGTTGCCGGTTACATCACTCCCGCGCGTGTGAGTTGGAGGGCGGTGCAGGAGTCGAACCCGCATCTGAGTCGTTCGGAGCGACCCGCTCTCTTTCCGTTAAGCTAACCGCCCCGATGTGTGTAAGCGAACGGCGGGAGTCGAACCCGCGTCTCCGGCATGGCACGCCGGCACTCTGAACCAGTCTGAGCTACGCTCGCATGAAAAGATTGGGCTGGGTGGCGGGAATCGAACCCGCGTGAACTTGTTCCCAAAACAAGTGGACGGCCTCTGTCCCACACCCAGATAAAAAAACGCATGCCCCCTTTCGGACTCGAACCGAAACCTGACGGCTTAAGAGGCCGCCGCTCTGCTCTGTTTAAGCTAAGGAGGCGAAACGTGTACGGGGCCGACGAGTCTCGAACTCGCTGCCTCACGGTTGACGACCGTGCGCTCTGCCGGTTGAGCTACGACCCCACGAAAAGACCCGGCGGCCTGTGCGCTCTCCACACAGGTCTGATTAGAAGGTGGATCGGAGGGACTCGAACCCTCAACCGCCGCGTGCACAGTGCGGCGCTCTGCCATTGAGCTACGATCCACGCATCTGTTGTTGGCAGGGCGTATCGGATTTGAACCGATGCTCTCTTGATTGAAAATCAAGCGGCTTAACCAGCCTTGCCCAACGCCCCGCATGAAAGCTCGGAAGACGGATGCGCGCGGAGAGATTTGAACTCTCAACTTTCAGATTTTAAGTCTGACACCTCTACCGGTTGGGTCACGCGCGCGCTGTCGTTTCGTGCAGAAGACGTGCGCAGAGTTAATGCCGACGGAGAGATTTGAACTCTCAACCTCTTGTTTCTAAGACAAGCGCCTCTGCCGTTGGGCTACGTCGGCGAACTACGGATTTTCAGCGAGCGCGACTCCGGGAGAAGGACTCGAACCCTCGTCACCTCATCCAAAGTGAGGCGTCCTGCCGATTGGACGATCCCGGAAAAAAGTTGGCGAACCCGGCACGACTCGAACGTGCGGCCTCAAGCTTCGCAGGCTTGCGCTCTCATTCCACTGAGCTACGGGTTCAAAACGGAGTCGTAAACTTTGAAAGGGCAATTTGTCGTGCTGCAAAAATTGAATGAAGGCAGAGAGTAGAGGCAGGAAGATAAACTTCCATGCACACTTCTCCTTAAAGACGCGCGAACCCGTGGACTCTCGCAAAGCACGCGGGCGCGCACGTCCGATGAAGTCTCTCTGCCTTCATTTCTCACAAGGTACTTCGGTTTTCAAACAACAAAAAAAGCGGGCCTTAGTGGCTCTCCGAGGGAAAGCCGGCCCGCTCCGATCAAGTCTCTACGTTTTTAGTTCGAGATTTGGGAGCGAGAGGCCGCTCCCGCTAAGTCAATGCTGTGTGTGGCGACGATCAGAAAGCGTAATGCTTTCGAGTCGGTTCCCGCGCGCGTGCGCGGGGCCGCCGACGGTAAAGCCGGTGGGTAACGTACCCGTGCACAGACCGTATTTGTCCGTCCGGCCCCGATCAGGCGCGGATGACAATTTACGTGCGAACATCGCGTCGGCGTTCGCTCTCGTCCGTCTTATCTTTGTCAGGTTCGTTAACATCGAAAATCAACAGTTCCTTTTTTTCGAGCACTGACACTCGTCTCGCGAGTGCGGCACATATATACGATAGACCACTTTGTCTTGTCAAGCACTTTTTTAAGATTGGATAAAACGGCGAGTGTAAACGGACGGCAGTGAGGTTAGGAGTTCCAGAAATCGTTGGTGATGATGCGCCTCGCCTCGTCGAAGCTGAGGTCGCCGCGAGATAATTTAGAGCCGATGGTATCCTCGTCGTCGCCAGTGCCCGCCGTCGTCAATATGCCGGCCTGCTCCGGTGTGATCCCGGCGCTCTCCAACTTCAGAGCGGCGGCGGCATTCGGACAACGCGCGCTCAACCAATCCGCGACCTCGTCTGCGTCCTCGAAGCCCGCGATTATCCATTCGCGCGCCATATCTTCGAGCGAGCGCCCGCCCGCCTCGCTCGCGCCGTGAAGACGCAGAACCGCGACGATCTCTTTAAGATTGTTCTGTGCGTCCGCGTCCATTGCGTCAGTCATAATCTTTAACCTGCTTGAGAGGAAATGTAACCTATCGCGTGAGGCCGCGTGAAGCGGACGCTCGAACTTGACATGCTAGAACAGCGGGACGATGGTTGTTTTGTGGCCTTGCACAGGGTAAAAAGTTAAAGGCCATCGTCGGGCAAGGGTTTTCAAGTTTGACGTGTTATTTATAAGAGAGTGATGAAACAGAAAATTGTCGCCGTCGGCGGTTTCACGTCGAACTCAGGCAAAACGACTTTAATGTGCGAACTGCTTCGCGCTTTGCCGGGATGGGAGGCCATCAAGATGACGCGCGGGCACTATCGTTCATGCGGTAAAGACCCGCACGCGTGTTGCGTCAGTCACCTGCTGGGCGACGAGCCGCTCATTCGTTCCGGTCGCGCGGAGACTTACGAGGCGGGCAAGGATACGGGGCGCTACTGGGACGCGGGCGCATCGAATGTGCATTGGGCGGTCGT
>JBAVPI010000507.1:0-2875 GCA_049692915.1 Pyrinomonadaceae bacterium | reverse complement strand
GAAGCGCAGAAGCCGTGCAGCAGCAGCATCGCCGGTGCGTCCGCCGCGCCCGCTTCCTGATAATGGACGCGCACGCCGTCAACCTCGGCGAAGTGCGAGCGGCCCGCCTCGCGCAGGTGCGCGCCGTGCTTCTCCCAGTCGAGGTCTGGCGGGCGGCTCAACAGTTTCGACGCGATGGCCGCACCGGTCAGCAAAGAAGCTCCCGCCAGCCAGTAACGTTTTCTCATCATCCTCCCTCACGAAAACGCCCGCGCTCTCTTACGGGAAAGCACGGGCGTCTTCTCTCTCTTCTCTCTTGCCGCTCGGCCCGCCCTAACGCGAGAGCAGCGTGCCGACGTAGGTCAGCAATTCATTGGCGCAGACGGGACAGTAGCCGCCGTCTTTGACGAGACGGTCAACCACCTCGTTGATGCGCCTCAGTTGATCGGGGTCGGGCGTCTTCGCCGAGGTCGTAATCTTCACCACGTCCTTGAGGTCTGCGAAAATCTTCTTCTCAATCGCTTCCTTGAGACGCTCGTGCGAGTTGTACTCGAAGGGTCGCCCTTTCCGCGCGTATGAAGAGATGCGAATCAAAATCTCCTGCCGGAAAGTGTTCTTCGCGTTATCGCTGACGCCGATTTGCTCTTCGATTGAGCGCATCAGAGACTCGTCCGGCTCCATCTCTTCCTCTGTAATCGGGTCTTTGATGCGCTCCTTGTTGCAATAAGCCTCGACGTTGTCGAGATAGTTGTTGCACATCGTCCGCGCCATCTCCTCGAACGAATAGACGAAGGCGCGTTGCACCTCGGTCTTCGCGATATCGTCATACTCTTTGCGCGCCGCCGAGATGAGATTCAGATAACGCTCGCGCTGTTCCGGGTTGATGCCGGTGTGCTGCTCGAAGCCGCTCTTGATGGTGCGCAACGCGTCAATCGGATTGATGCACGTCACGCCGTCGCGCACGAGCGCGGAAGACAAACGGTTGATGATGTAGCGCGGCGAGATGCCGTCCATCCCCTCGCGCACCGTCTCTTCTTTCAGTTCGCGCACATCCTTCGACTTGTAACCTTCCACGTCCTCGCCGTCGTAGAGCTTCATCTTCTTGACGACATCGACGTTGGCGCGCTTCGGCTCTTCGAGTCTCGTCATGACGGCGAACATCGCGGCCACGCGCAGGGTATTCGGCGCGATGTGGACGTTGCGCAAAACCTCCGACTGTTTGAGCAGCTTGTCGTAGATGCGCTCTTCCTGCGAGACGCGCAGGTTATAGGGCACGCGCACGAGGATGATGCGATCCTGCAACGCCTCCGACTTGCGGTTGCCTGCGAAAGAGACGTACTCGTTCTCGTTCGTGTGCGAGAGAATCACCTCGTCGGCGTAGATCATCGCGAAGCGACCCGTCTTGATATTCTGTTCCTGCGAGAGTGTGAGCAAGTTGTACAAAAACTTCTCGTCACACTTCAGCATTTCGATAAACTCCATGACGCCGCGATTCGCGATGTTGAGTTCGCCGTCGAAGCGATAGGCGCGCGGGTCGCTCTCGACGCCGACCTCGCCGATGGTCGAGAGGTCAATCGAGCCGGTCAACTCCGTGATGTCCTGACTCTTGGGGTCTGAAGGCGCGAAGGTGCCGATGCCGACGCGGTTCTTTTCGGAGAAGATGATGCGCTGGACTTTCACGTCTTCGTGGCGGCCCGCGTAGGTGTGTTCGAGCGCGTAGCGGCATTGCGGGCAGAGGTCGCCCTCGATGTAGATGCCGTAATGTTTCTCGATTTCGGCGCGCAGTTCCGTCGGGATAAGGTGCAGCGGCTCTTCGTGCATCGGGCAGTCTTTGATCGAATAGATCGCGCCCGCCTCGGAACGCGTCCACTCTTCGAGGCCGCGCTTGAGCATCGTCACGATGGTTGACTTGCCGCCGCCCACCGGCCCCATCAGCAGCAGGATGCGCTTGCGGACTTCGAGACGTTGCGCCGCCGACTTGAAATATTCGACGATGCGCGCGATGGGTTCTTCGATGCCGTAGAGTTCGTGCGCGAAGAAGTTGTAGCGTGCGACTTCATCGCGCGTGCCTTCGTTGAGTTTCTCGACGCCCGCGGCGTGCACCATGTCGTTGACGCGCGCGTGCGAGAGTTGCGCGAGGCGCGGCTGTTGCGTGACCAACTCGAAGTAGTCGCGGAAAGAACCTTCCCACAGCAAAGCCTCGTGTTCGCGGCGTACCTGTTCGAGCCGCTCGCCGATGTTGAATTTGTTGCCATCCTGCTCTTGCATAGCCTTGTCTTAAACCTCTCTAGGCTGTGTCGCGCGTGGACGGCGTGTGGAGAATCACGCCCTGTTTATTTATGAATGCGACATCTCTCAGGTCGCTTCCGGCATCGCGGAACATCGTCTCGATGCGCGCAGTGCGATGCACTCGCGCGGGCAGTGCATGCCGCGCCGTCGAGACTCATCCTTCGTGCCTTCAATGATCGCTGCTTCAATGCGGGAGGGGTTTTGGATTCGCTTGCGTTTTCGCGGAGGCAAAACCAAACGCTCTCGTCGGCCCCTCGCTGCTTGATGACGAGTATAGCACAGCCTTCGACCACGCCCGTCAAGCCTTATTTATCGCCCGCGAGCATCACGCGCGGCTGAAGCACTGCGCCCGCCGCGACATAGACGCCGACGGCCAGCAACGTTCCCTCTTCGTCGCGCAGCCTGACGAACTCGCCGTCTTTCAAGTCCGGCTGTGCGTCGTCGGCGCGCACGGCGGCTCCGTGTCGCACCTGACGCGCTGCCGCGCTGTTGAGATGCACGGAAGGCATGTCTGGGAGGGCCGCGTGCATCGGAATCAAAACGCCGCCCGTGGCAATCCCTTCGCCCGTCGTGCCCGCTTCGACGCGCTCCGCCAGTGCTTCGAGCG
>JBAVPI010000506.1:0-3043 GCA_049692915.1 Pyrinomonadaceae bacterium | reverse complement strand
GCGATCCGGTGGCGGGCTACCGTCCCGGCGTCTTCGGCGGCGACACGGACATCTCACAGGCCGTCGCCAACGGCGCGGACGCCGTGCGCGCAGCAGTCCGCATGAACATCAGGAACGGGGCGGACGTGATTAAAGTCTGCGCGACGGGCGGCGTCTTGTCACTGACGGACGACGTGAGTTCGCCGCAGATGACACAAGCAGAACTCGACGCGCTCGTGGACGAGGCGCACGCGCTTCGACGCCGGACGGCGGCGCACGCGCACGGGGCCGAAGGCGCGAAGCGTGCCATTCGCGCCGGTATTGATTCAATCGAGCACGGCACGTTCCTCGACGACGAGGCGCTCGACATGATGAAAGCGCGCGGCACATTTCTCATCCCGACGCTGATGGCCTCCGAAGGCATACGCGAACGCCTCGACAAAGGGCTGCACCTGCCGCCGCCGATTGAGACGAAGGCGCGCGCCGCCATCGCGAGCAGAGATCAGGTGTTCAGAAAAGCGCTGGCGAGGAAGATCAAGATCGGATTGGGAACGGACGCCGCCGTCTATCCGCACGGGCGCAACGCCGAAGAGTTTCGCTTGATGGTCGGTCTCGGCATGCGGCCCGTGGACGCGCTCAGGGCAGCGACTTCCGTTGATGCCGAACTGCTCGGCATCAGCGACCGCCTCGGCTCGCTTGAACCCGGCAAGCTCGCCGACATCATCGCCGTCCCCGGCGATCCCACGCAGGACATCCGCCAGACGGAAAAAGTTTTCTTCGTGATGAAAGAAGGCGTCACGTATAAAAACGAGAAGCCGAAGTAAGCAACGAAGTCGAAGCAAGCAGCGAAGGTCGAAGTGAGTAACGAAGTCGAAGTCAGCGGCAAGGACGCCGCAGGTCGCGCCCGATTTCCGACGCTGCGAGTGCAAAAAAGAGAGGCGTCGAATTACGGAGAGACGTTGAGTTCTATTTCGCCGGCAGCGCTCGCATCTATTCTTCCCGACGAGGGCATCGCCCTGACGGTGGCGGGAGAGGCAACGCCGCTTTATCGTCGCGTCCTCGGCGACGCGTGGCTCAAGCTGGCAGGGCCGGTACGGATTTTTCATACGACGGGCGCGACCCTGCGCGGCGCGGGCACGTTCAACGTGAGACGCGGCGAGAGTATGCTGGCACGCGCGCTCGCCGGTCTGCTACGGCTGCCCGCGTCCGGTGAAGGCCGCGCAACACGGCTCGTCGTCACGTCGCTGCCGGAGGGCGAGCATTGGCACAGGACGTTTGATGGCCACTCCTTCGTCACCGAGCAGCATGAACACAGAGAGCAGCAGCAGCAGCATCTTCTGGCGGAACACGTCGGCATGATGGAAATTTTATACCGTCTCGACGTGAAGGACGGCTCTCTCTTTTATCAACAGACACGCGCGGCCCTGCGCATCGGTCATCGGCGCGTGGCGCTGCCCCGCAGATTTGCGCCCCGCATCAACGCGTGCGAGCGCCCCGTCGTTGCAGACAGGCCGCGCGTGCACGTCTCTGTGCGTGTGGACGCGCCGCTCGCGGGGCTGCTCGTCGCCTACGAAGGAGAGATAGAATTGGAGGAGACGACTTGACGATTGTGCTCTGTCTGTTCGCGGCGCAGGGGATATTCGGAGCCTTCGACACGCTCTATTACCACGAGTGGCGCGCGCGGCTTCCCGACGGCGGCGCGACGACGCGGCCCGAACTGCGACTTCACGCGGCGCGCGATTTTATCTACGCGATCATCTTCGGCTCGCTCCCTTGGGTCGAGTGGCGCGGCGCTTGGTGTCTCGTGCTCGGCGCGCTGCTGTCGGCTGAAATCATCATCACGCTACGCGACTTCGTTGTCGAAGACGTGGTGCGCAAATCGCTCGGCGGCGTCTATCCCGGCGAGCGCGTCACGCACGCCTTGATGGGCATTATTTACGGCGCGGCGCTCGCTTACCTGCTGCCGATATTGCTCGACTGGTGGGCCGCGCCGACAAGTCTCGCCGCCCGGCAGGGGGCGATTCCACAGTGGCTTCGTTGGGCGCTCACGCTGATGTCGGCGGGCGTGTTTCTCTCAGGCGTGCGCGACCTTTGCGCCTCATGCGAACTGCCGCACGCCGCGTGGCCGTGGCGTGCGACGCCAGCGGAGGCACGGAGATGATCGCGCGCCGGAAGTTTCATCAGACCGTTTTCGTCGCGGCGGGCCTCTATAACATCGCGTGGGGTCTGTACTCGACCTTGAATCCGCAATGGCTGTTTCGTTACGCGGAGATGCCCCTACAAAACCATCCGCAAATCTTCGCATGCCTCGGCATGGTCGTGGGCCTCTACGGAATTATTTATCTTGAAGTGGCGCGTGCGCCCGAACGCGGGTGGCTGCTGGCGGCGGTGGGATTGATTGGAAAACTGCTCGGCCCCGCGGGGCTGGCTCAACTCATTCTGAGCGGGGAGTGGCCCGCCGCGACGCTCATCCTCTGCCTGACGAACGACCTTATCTGGTGGATTCCCTTCTCGCTTTATCTCTACGATGCGTGGCCCTATTTTCGCCGCGACTTTTCATTTCACAGCAATTAGAGCCTGTCGTTCGACCTCAACACAGAGAGATACAGCAGTGCAACAGTCGCTGCCGAAACTCCGTGCCTCCGTGCTTAACTGACTTAGCATCTCCCGCTCTTTGTGATGCGGTCATACGCGGAGCGGACGGCGTTCATGCGCGCGGAGAGTCGGGCAATCAGGTCGGAGGCCGACTCGTAACCGGCGCAATGCGCGAGGTCGCGCAGGACGGGATGATCGGGGGCGGCGGGCAGGCGGGTCGAGCGCCCGACGAGCAGGCGCAGGTGATGATCGAGTTCTCGCAGGAGCGCGTAGCCTTCGTCGAGCGCGGCGTAATCTTCCGCGCTTAAAGATTCGCCGGCGCGGAGTCTGGCGAGCGTGGCTCGCGTCGAGCGGTCGCCTTCATCGTCGGGCACGGCGTCGCGCAGTTGAAGATAGCGCGTGGCGAAATAGACATCGAGCATGCCGCCGGGGCCGAACTTGATGTCGGTGGCACGCGCCGGTTCGCGCG
>JBAVPI010000505.1:0-3046 GCA_049692915.1 Pyrinomonadaceae bacterium | reverse complement strand
GAACTCGCGCGGCGGGCACGCGGCACACCGCGTATCGCCAACCGCCTGCTCCGGCGCGTGCGCGACTACGCCGAAGTTTTGAACGACGGGCGCATCACGCGCGAAGTGGCGCGGCGTGCGCTCGACGAGATGGAAGTGGATCGCTTTGGTCTCGATGAGATTGACCGCAAAGTTCTGACGACGATTATCGAGAAGTTCGACGGCGGCCCCGTAGGGATAGGCACTATCTCGGCTTCAATCAGCGAGGAGCGCGAAAGTATCGAAGAGATCATCGAGCCATACCTTATCCAGATCGGTTTTCTCAATCGCACGCCGCGCGGACGCGTCTGCACTCCCGCGGCCTACAAGCACCTCGGCTTTAAGCCGCCACGCGGCGTCGCGGGACTGTTGGCGAGCTAGCTGAATTGAATTTGAGTTTCGGCCCTTCTGCGTGACAGGGGGCCGGGAGAGCGCCGGGCGGATGGCGTGGACGGATCGGGAGCCTCCACGTTGTCCGCCCGGTGCATTTGAAGGTCGCGCGACGCGTGCGCGAATATGTAGGTAAGGATGTTCGTGCCCGGCGGCGGGCGTCTATTGTTTGAAGTTGAGCGTCACGTCAACCGTTCTTTTTTCGTGGTCGGGCTTGAACGTGCCCTCGAACTTCGACACGTCGAACGTGCGCCCTTCCCTTCGCAGATCGGCGGCGAACTCCGCCAGATTCTTCTTCGCGAAGAGGTCAATGTAGCCCGCGTCGAAAATTTCTTTCGAGAGCAGTCCCCAGCGCCCGCGCAAATTGTTCGAGTCCTGTTCCGAGAGTCCGTTGATGAAAAGCGCGCCCATGCGATACTGCGGGCCTTCGTCAATTTGAAAGCGATAGCCCGCGCGCCGTCCCGCGTCGTCGAAGAGCGGCGAGGAATTGATCTGCACGGCGAGAAACCCTTTGCGACTATAAGCCTTGCGCACGGCGTTCGTGCCCTTCTCGATCTTCGCGGTGTTGGCTAACTCGCTCGCCTTCATGCCGAGCGCGGCGTCCAACTCCTGCGCCGTCAGCGACCCGTTGCCCACCCATTCGGCCTTGTCCCAGAGATAAATCTGTCCCTCGTCAATCTGCACCGAAACGTCTAGGCCGTTGCACTCGCCCGTCGTTTGCATCTTCACCTTCGGCGGGAGGAAGGAGGCGCGCAGGCGTCCGCGCTCATGGTAGATCGGAATTAAATTGCTCTCGACGAAATTCTCGACGAAGGAGCGCGAGTATTCGTTGTTGAAAAGCGCGCCGGACTTTTGCACGAGCAGCGCCTCCTGCACGCCCACGGCCCCCGGATAATGCACGTCGCAGACGCGCAGATTCGCGCCCTTGACGGTGAAGACGTGCTGCGGGTTGCGGCCCGACGCGTCCGCCGACGGCATGTACTCGACCTGTCCCGCCACCCCGCGCTGATGCAGCAAGTCTTGCAGCACGCTTTTGATCGTGTCCGTGACGCCGCCCCCTGCCGGCGCGAGGCCGTCAAAGCCCGGCACGCTGCGGCGCACCGCCGTCTTCAACTCTTCATCGGTGAACCAGACGAAATTATCGAAGACGACGGGCACGCTCCGGCTCGTCTCCTCGACCTTGAAGATGACGGTCGCTTGCACGCCGAGCGTGCGCATCCTGTAGCTGAGACTTTTGAAGAGACCGGCGTTGAGCAGCCGTTCCGCCGCCGCGTCCAGAATGGTCGGGTCAATCGCCTGCCCGATGCTCAGGCCCGCCGCCGCCAGCGCCTCGCTCGCGGTGACGCGCTGTAAACCCTCGAACTCGACTTTCGTCAGGCTGACCGTCTGCGGCGAGGCCGCCGTCCCCTGCGCCGCGACCGGAGACGTGACGGCGAAGAGAAGAAGCAGTGGCAGGAGCGCGACGTTGAAAGCGTTCGTGCGGCGTGCGGCCACTGCGGATTTGATGTGCGCGGCGAGTTTCATAAAGGTCGGAGTGCGTGAATAAAATTTCAGGACTGCCCGTCCATGATGCGGCGGCGCATCTCGCGGACGGCTTCTGCGAGTCCCGCGAAGATGGCGTGCGCGATGACGTTGTGGCCGATGTTGTATTCGGTTATCTGCGCGACGGCGGCGAGCGCCGAGACGTTGCGATAGGTCAGCCCGTGTCCGGCGGCGACGTGCAAATTCTGTCCGGCGGCGAAGACCGCAGACTCGCGCAGTCGTCGCAACTCGGCTTCCGCGCGTCTTCGTCCGTCGTCGCGCAGGCCACGCGCGCCGAGCGTCGCATCGGCGTAGGCCGCCGTGCAGAGTTCCACCTGATCCGCGCCCGCCTCGCGCGAGGCTTCAAGCTGGCGCGCTTCCGGGTCAACGAAGAGGCTGACGAACTGCCCGCTCTCTTTGAGTCGTTCGACGCACCGGCGCACTGTGTCGAAGTTGGCGACGACATCGAGGCCGCCCTCGGTCGTAATCTCGTGCGGCGTTTCGGGGACGAGCGTGACGGCGTCGGGCCGCACGTCAAGAGCGATCCGCATCATCTCTTCGGTCGCCGCCATCTCGACGTTGAGATAGGTCGTGACGGAGCGTTTCAGGATGTAGAGATCGTCGTCCTGTATATGCCGCCGGTCGCCGCGCAGGTGGACGGTGATGCCATCGGCCCCGGCCTCTTCGCACACGAGCGCCGCGGCCAAGACGCTCGGCTCCGGCGCGCGACGCGCCTGCCTGACGGTCGCGACGTGGTCAACGTTGATGTTAAGTCGTGGGGTCATCGCTCAACCGTGTGTTGCCTGTTACTTCCCTTTTCTCTTCCGCAGTTCGTCGAGCAGACTATTGCCGTCGTCGGAGATGATGTCCGAGACGAGCCAGCGTCCGCCGTGCTTCTCCAACTTGAGACGGCACTTCCTTTCGTCGAGTAGCTTCCGATGCTCCGACCAGCGGAACACGATTTCCAACGTCGCGGTGTCCGGCGAGACGTCTGCTTTCCCGATGCGGAACGAGTTCGGCGTCTCTTGCGAATTAGTCCAAGGGTCGCCGTCGAAATACCCGACCTCGTCCGGCGAACTGCTCTTACGCGATTCGTTTAATATCAGGCCGTACAGTT